>CAMFHT010000027.1 GCA_945952245.1 uncultured Rhizobium sp.
GCGCCAGCGTCTGCGCGCGCACCAGCCTCGCATAGCTCGGCACCGAGTAGAGCACGATGACGAGGATGACGGTGGAGACGCCGGGGCCGAGAAGGGTGACGACCGCAAGCCCCAGCATGATCATCGGCAGCGAAGAGAAGCTGTCGAAGACGAGGATCAGCAGGCTGTCCAGCCAGCGTGGCCCGTAGCCGGCCACGAGCCCGAGCGGCATGGCGCATACGAGCGAGATCGACAGCGCCGTTATCGCCACCGTCATCGCCGTGCGCGTGCCGACGATCACGCGCGAGGGAAGATCGCGGCCGAGCTGGTCCGTGCCGAGGGGATGCGCCCAGGAGGGATCGGCCAGCCGCTCCTTCACGCTGATGGCAACCGGGCTGTAGGGTGCAAGCCAGGGCGCAAACAGGGAAACGAAGAGGATTGCCAGCACGAGAAGCGTGCCGATCGCGCCGAGCGGATTGAAGAGCACGGCTCCCGCCACGCGGCCCGCCCGGGTGATGAGACCCTGTTCGGCTTCGATCCTGGTATCGAGCGCGGCCGCCGTCATGCGAGCGAACTCCTGACGCGCGGGTCGAGCCAGGCCGAGACGAGATCGGCAATGATCATGCAGGTGAGGTAGAGCGCAGAAGTGACCAGGACCGTCCCCATGACCACGGGAAAATTGCGCGAAATGACGGCATCATAGGTCATCTTGCCGAGGCCGGGGCGCGAGAAGACGATCTCCGCGAAGACCGAGCCCGAGAGCAGCCCGCCGAAGCCGATTGCCAAGACGGAGACGACGCCGAGCAGGGCCTGCTTCAGCGCATAGCCGTAGATGACCTGCCGTTCCGGAACACCGAAGGCGCGGAGCGTGCGGATGTGATCCTCGCCCATGGCCTCGATCATGGCGGCGCGCACCAGCCGCGCCACATAGCCCACCCAGCCGAGGCCGATCGCGAAGGAGGGCAGGATCAGCGCGCGTGCCTGGGAAAGCACGTTTCCCGGTTCGCCCGCACCGATCGCCGGCAGCCAGTTGAGCGCAACGGCGAAGATCAGCAGTGCATACAGCGCAACGACGAAGGAGGGCACGGCGACGAAACCGATCGAAACGAGGCCGACCAGCCAGTCCGCCCACCTGCCGTGATGGACGACGGCCAGGCAGCCGAGAAGGACGCCGAGCGACACGGCCCAGACGAAGCTCGCGACTGCCAGCATCACCGTGAAGGGGAGCACTTCGAGGATCATCGCCAGCACAGGGCGCCCGCTCCAGACATCGGTGCCGAGATCGCCGGTCAGCAGCCTGCCGAAATGCAGCCCGAGCTGCTCGATCAGCGGCCTGTCGAGGCCCATCAGGTGCCGGAAGGCTTCCCGCATCTCCGGCGTCGATCGCGGCCCGAGCGCCACCACGGTCGGATCGCCGGGGATCATGTGCATCATGAAGAAGAGCAGCGCCGAAACGATCAGCAGGATGACCCCGGCAAGCAGCACGCGCCGCAGGAGGAAGATCAGCATCCGCACCTCCCTTGGATCGGGATGTGATCCATCATCAGGCGAAATCGCGGTCGATCCATTCGCCTCCCTCCCTTGAGAAGACCGGGCTTCCGGCTTCGCGCACGTCGAGCCGCCAGTCGAGCCGGAAGCGGTGTTCGTCCATCGTCAGCACCACCTTCGAGACCGCTTCCGTATCGGCATCGCCGGATCTGTAGCTGAGTTCCCACCCGGTCTCGACCCGGGCCGAAAGCGGGTCGCCCTCCACGATCTCCATGCGGTCGATCACCTTGGCGCCGGTGACATTGGCGCGGTCGAGGATATGCTGCATGCCGTGGTCGCTGGTGAGCGTGATCACCTGCCGGCCCGTCGCCCCATCGATCAGCACCTCCCGGGCGTGGTGTTCGCCGCGCAGTTCCTCGATCTTGACCGGTGGCGATATTTCCGGCGGCGGAAAGCGGATCTCGATCTCGTCGCGTATTGGCCTCACCGGCAGCGTAAGACGGCTCATTCCGCTGTCGAGGCGATAGGTCGGCTGAGCGGGCAGCGGCACAAGGATCGGCCAGTGCTGGTTCGTCAGCACGAGGCGGAGGCGGTTTCCGGCTGCGATCCGCCGACCGATATGATTGAGTTCGAGGCGCACCGTCAGCCGCTCGCCAACCGGCAAGGCCGACGGCGCCTCGTGGCTTTCGCGATGGGAAAGGTTCAGCGCCCCCCAGGTGACGAGCGTCGACGTCCCGTCCGGCCAAACCTCTGTCAGCCGACCGACCAGAAGTCCCTGCGGGCCGTCGCTGACGAGCGTGACGCTCACCTCCGGTGCACCGAGGAGATCCATGTCTTGAGAGAGCGGCTCGCTGTCGAAGGTAAGGCCGAGGCCGTCTTCGCGCCGCTGGTCGATCGCCATGTCCGGCACCTCGCCGCCATAGCCGCCATAGCGCCCGCAATCGCGCCCCGCCGTCATGGGCGAGCGGAGCGTCAGCGTCTCGCCGGGTTCGGAGATCACGCCGAGGCTGCCCCTGTTGAGGAAAAGGATTTCCTTCGAAATGCCGGGTGAAGGCCAGCCAGGTTCGGTGACGTAACGGCCAGGATGCGTCGGGTAAAAGGATGCCGGCCGGTGCGGATCGAGCACGTAGGCGGTATAGGCCGGCTCGTCCATGATGCCGTTTTCCTCGCCATGGAGCCAGTGCCGCCACCACCGGATCGCCTCCTGCAGATAGCCGATCGCGGGCCCCGGCGCACCGAGGAAGGGATAGGCATGGCTCCAGGGGCCGACGAGGCCCTTTACCGGCCCCCTCAGGCCGGCGAGCAGGCGCGGCACGGCGTTGGAATAGGTGTCGTCCCAGCCGCTGATCGCATAGACGGGGATTTCGATGCGGCTGAAATCCTCCGAGACCGAGCCGCGCTTCCAGTAGCCGTCGCGGCGCTGGTGGCGCATCCATTCGGAAGACCAGCAGGCGCTGGCTTCGAGCCGCTCCCGCCACATGGCGCGCCAACGGTCTCCGACGATCTGCGGGTCCGGCGGCAGGGCGCCGAGCGCCATGATGAAGGAGGACCACATGGCGTCCTCGGTCAGCAGGGCCCCGCCGAAATAATGCACGTCGTCGGCATAGCGGTCGTCCGAGCAGCAAAGGGCAATGACCGCCTTCAGCGCCGGCGGACGCCTTGCCGCCACCTGCAGCGCATTGAAACCGCCCCATGAAATGCCGGTAATGCCGACGGCGCCCGTGCACCAGCCCTGCGCCGCGAGCCAGGCGATGATCGCCTCCGCGTCCTGTTGTTCCTGTTCGGTATACTCGTCGCCGAGTACGCCCTCGCTGTCACCGGAGCCGCGGATATCCACCCGGCAGCAGGCAAAGCCGTGGCCGGCGACATAGGGGTGCATCTTCATATCGCGGAAGACGGTGCCGTCGCGCCGGCGATAGGGGATGAGTTCGAGGATGGCCGGCACCGGATCGCGTTCGGCATCCGCCGGCAGCCAGATCGTCGCCGCCAGCCGAACCCCGTCGGGCATCGGGATGAACACCGGATCGAGGCATCTGATTTCGCGGGGAAAGGTCTCGACGATCCGGGCTTCCATGACGGCGCTCCTACTCGGCCGCCGCGCTGAAGGCGAAGCCTTCGATGCGGTCCGTGATCGGCGTATCGCGCCGGAAGGATTGCGCCGCTCCCGGATTGCCGAGGTTGCGGGCATGGAGATGGCCGCTGTGCACGGCGTGCGCAATCGCACCGGGCGCCAGCGCATCTCCGATCGCGGTGACGGAGCGGATGCCCGCCTCCCGCCAGTCCGCTTCCCGCGCGGCGAAGGCATCGGCAAGCCGGCTGTCCGGCAGGCGCAGGCCCGTGATCAGCACGGAGCGGCAGGACACGTGCTTCTTCTCGCCGGTGAAGATGTGCGAGAGAACTGCCGTCTCGCCGTCGAAGGACGTCAGGCAGTGCAGCGTCGTGGTCTCGATCTGCCGGGCGGTCAGCGCCTTCGCCACAAGCGGCAGCTCATTGGTCATGATCGTCCAGGCGGAGGCATGACCTGCGGGCGTGGCATAATGGACGGGCACGCCGGCGCGGGCGAGGTGCTCGCTCATCACGCCGCCATAATAGTAGTTGTCATAGTCGAAGACGAGCGTCGGGCCGGACGGCATGCGGCCGGCGGCGATGTCGTCGGGGGTGAAGATCGTGGGATGGTCAAGCCGGCCGACAGGGATTTCCATCGGCGAATAGAGCATGGGCGTCCACCGCGCGCCGGTCGCGATCAGCACGTGGTCAGGCGCGAGATCCATGGCCTCGTCAACGCCCATTTCGCTTTCGAGGTAGAGCGAGACGTTCGCCATCTCGTTGAGACGTCCGAGCCGGTAGTCGACGACACGGCCCCAGGCGGCGAGGCCGGGCAGCGTGCGTTCGAAGGAAAGCCTGCCGCCGAAGGCTCTGCCCTTGTCGGCAAGCGTCACCTCGTGCCCGGCGCGGCCGAGAGTGAGCGCTGCCTCCAGACCGGCGGGGCCGGCGCCGATGACAAGCACCTTCTGCCGCTCCTTCGCCTGCGGCACCTTTTCCGGATGCCAGCCGCGCCGCCATTCCTCGCCGGCGGTGGGGTTCTGCGTGCAGCGCACCGGCACGCCGTCGTGCCAGCTGGAAATGCAGATGTTGCAGCCGATGCATTCGCGGATTTCCTCGACCCGCCCCTCGCGGATCTTCGCCGGCAGGAAGGGATCGGCAATCGATGGCCGTGCCCCGCCGATGAAATCCAGGACGCCGCGCCGGATCTGCGACACCATCGTGTCCGGTGACGTGAACCGACCGACGCCGACCACCGGCTTACGGGTCATGCGCTTGACGAAGTCGATGACGGGCTCGTGGCTGCCTTCGCCAGTGAAGCGCGAGGCGGAACAGTCGGTCGGGCTCGAATCCATCTTCACGTCGAAGAGGTCGGGCACGTCGGCAAGAAGCTCCACCAGTTCATGCGCTTCGGAAGGCTGGTTGCGCCCGGGCCGGCCGCGCAGTTCCTCGAGCGAGACGCGGAGTGCGACACCGCAATCCTTGCCGACCGCCTCCTTCGTCACTTCGATCATCTCGCGCACGAAGCGGACCCTGTTCTCGATGCAGCCGCCATATTCGTCCGTGCGGTGGTTGTATTCCGGCAGCAGGAATTCGTAACCCAGATAACCCATGCCGGCATAGACATAGACCACGTCGAAGCCGGCGCTGCGGGCCTTTCTCGCGCCTTCGCGCTGCCAGTCCAGCACCTGGCGGATATCGGACTTGTCCATGATGCGGGGGCGGAGATTGCCCATGAAGCCGACATGTGTCGCCATCCACGGAATGCCGGAGGGCGAGATCGGCGGCAGGCGGCTCTGCCGGTTCATGACGGAGGCGCCGCCATGCCAGAGTTCGACGCCGGCGAGCGCGCCATGCCGATGCACCGCTTCCGTCATCAGCTCGTGCGCGCGCATGTCGTTCGCATCCCAGAGCGTGGCGAAGGGCAGGGGTGCATCGTCCGACGAGGGGTCAATGGAACAGGCGCCTGTGCAGATCACGCCCCAGCCACCCTCGGCCTTCATTTCCCGGAAACCGGCCCGCACCCGCGGCAGGGCATTGGTCATGCCGCTTGCATGCGGCACCTGGTAGAAACGGTTCGGCGCCGTGACCGGCCCGATCTTCATCGGCTCGAAAAGAATGTCGTAGCGCGGATCCCGTGCCATGGCCTGTCCTTCGTTCCCCGGACATCGTTTTCGACGTCTCATTACGGCAAAGACTATGCAGGAAAACGAATCTCCGCAAGAGAAATTATCGGATCGGATAATTACTCAAAATTGATCAACTTGTACAAAGCTTTAAAGCCGTATAAGGTGGCCGTGAAGCCGGATTTTTCACCGGTTTGAGATCTGAAGGCGGGCAGGGTGGCAAAGGCGACAGCAACGGCAAGGCCAAGGGCGCGGTTCAAGCGGGAGAGCCCGGAGGAACGCCGCCGCCAGCTCGGCGAGGCGGCCCTGCGCTGCATCGTCAAGCATGGCAATGCAGGTGTCTCGCTGCGCCAGATCGCGGCGGAAGCGGGCGTGACCCAGGGCCTCATCACCCACCATTTCGGCGAGATCAGCGAACTCGTCGCCTATGCCTTCGACATCATGTCCGATGGCCTGCTGCAGAAGATCATGGGCGCGGTCGCGGATGTGGGCGAGGACCCGAAGGCCAGGCTCGAAGCCTTCATCAACGCGTCCTTCTCACCCGTCATGTTCGACCGGCAGGTCTTGAGCGTCTGGGTCGTGTTCTGGGGCCTCATCCTGCATTCGCCACGCATGAGCGCCTCGCAGCGCGAGGAATATTCCACCTATCTAAAAACGGTGGAGGGGCTGATCCTCGATTATGCCGAAGCGGAAGGGTTTACGGTCGGGGATGCGCGGCTGACCGCAGTCTCCTTTACCGCCATGATGGACGGGCTCTGGCTCGCCTGGTGCCTCAATCCCCACACCTTCTCGCCGGAGGAAGGCATCCGCATCTGCCACGGCTGGGTGGATGGCCTGCGCCGCGGCGCCGTGATCTGAGTATTGGTTCTATACAAAAACTATACGCCGCTGCCGGATATCCAGACACCGGCTTTACGTTCCTTCGCCTATCTCCTCATCCAGGGAATTCTGTGAAGGACGGAAATCATGAGTTCGGAATTGGCCCCGGCCGCCTCGCATGCGAATCAGGGCGGCATGAGCGGCCGAAGGCTCGCGGCACTGGCCCTGGGCTCAATCGGCGTCGTCTATGGCGATATCGGCACGAGCCCGCTCTATGCCTTCCGCGAAGCGCTGCGCCCAGTCGCGGGTGACGGCGTCTCGCCGCAGGAGGTGATCGGCATCATCTCGCTGATGCTCTGGACGCTGACCATCATCGTCACGATCAAATATGTCGGCTTCCTGCTGCGCGCCGACAACGAAGGCGAGGGCGGCACGCTTTCGCTGCTGGCCTTGCTGGGTGAGAAGGTTTCACCGCGCCACAGGCAATTGCTCTTTCTCTTCGGCGTCATCGGTGCCGCCCTCTTCCTCGGCGATGCCATGATCACGCCGGCACTCTCGGTCATGTCGGCGGTCGAGGGGTTGAAGATCGTCGAGCCGCAGCTTTCGCGCTTCGTGCTGCCGATCAGCATCGTCATCCTGATCCTGCTGTTCACCGTCCAGTCGAAGGGCACCGGCACGGTGTCGAAGGCCTTCGGGCCGATCACGCTCGTCTGGTTTGCAGTGCTGGCGCTGGGCGGCCTCGGCCACATCGCGGAATCGCCTCAGATCTTCCTGGCGCTCAACCCGCTCAATGCCATCACCTTCCTGATCACGGACGGCTATGTCGGCTTCGTCGTGCTCGGCGCCGTCTTCCTGACGGTGACGGGCGCTGAGGCGCTCTATGCGGATCTCGGTCATTTCGGCCGCAAGCCGATCCAGCTCGCCTGGCTTGCCGTCGTCTTCCCGGCGCTGACGCTCAACTATCTCGGCCAGGGCGCCTTCGTGCTGGCGAACCCGGCCGCCATGAGCGATCCCTTCTACCTCATGTTCCCGGAATGGGCGCTGCTGCCTGTCATCCTGCTCGCAACGGCCGCGACCATCATTGCCAGCCAGGCGGTGATCACAGGCGCGTTTTCGCTTGCCCGTCAGGCGATTCATCTCGGCTTCCTGCCGCGCCTCGACGTGCAGCACACGTCGAGCGTCGATACAGGGCAGATCTATCTGCCGGTCATCAACCGGCTGCTTCTTCTCGGGATCCTGCTGCTGATCATCATCTTCCGCTCCTCCGACAGTCTTGCGACCGCCTATGGCATCTCGGTCACCGGCGCGATGGTGGTCACCACCTTCCTGTTCTTCGATTATCTGCGCCTGATCCGCGGCTGGTCGGCAGCTGCCGCCCTTGCGCTGGTGCTGCCGCTTGCGGGGCTGGAACTGGTCTTCCTCGCGGCAAACCTCCTGAAGTTCGTGGATGGCGGCTATGTGCCGGCGCTGATTGCTGCCTGCGTCTGCGTTGCCATGTTCACCTGGCGCCGTGGCACGCAACAGCTGATGGAGAAGATCCGCACCAGCTACGTGCCGCTCGAAACCTTCATCAAGTCGATCGATCGCCCCGGCCGCCACCGAAACGATACAGTGAGCGGCACGGCGGTGTTCCTCACCTCCCAGCCGGACTCGACGCCGGCAGCGCTCCTCCACAACATCAAGCACAATCACGTGCTGCACGAGAAGATCATCATCCTCAACGTCCACACGGAACCGCGACCCAACGTGCCGGACGAGGAGCGGGGCAATTTCGAGCCCATCAATGACCGCTTCACCCGCCTGACGCTGAACTTCGGCTTCATGGATACGCCCGACGTTTCCAAGGCGCTCGCCGTCCTGCGCCGCAAGGGGCTCGCCTTCGACATCATGTCGACCTCCTTCTACGTCGGCCGCAGAAAACTCGTCTCCAATCCGAATTCGGGGATGCCCGGCTGGCAGGATACGCTCTATATATACCTCGCTGCGTTTTCGGCGGATCCCTCCGATTACTTCCGGCTTCCCACCAACCGGGTGGTGGAGCTCGGCACGCAGGTGACGATCTGACATGCCCGCCGCGGTCCGCACCGGCTGGCCAGCAAAGCGGCGGAGGAGCATGGCCGGCGGGGATCTCCGAAAGTTTCTGATGCCGTCGGGGCCTGCCGGCTTCGGCGTCGCCGTGGCCGCCGTCGCGCTAGCCTCGGCGATCGGCCTGCCATTCCGGGCCGTCACCGATCCCGACAACCTGACCATGGTCTATTTCACGGCGGTCGTCGTCATTGCCCTTCGCTACGGCTTCGGTCCGGCGCTGCTTTCAGCCGTGCTCTCGGTCGCGCTCTTCAACTTCCTGTTCACGCCGCCCTATTACACCTTCGAGGCGCTGAACCCGGCCTCCTACCTCACCTTCGGCATCATGCTGGTGAGTTCGCTGCTTGCGGCCCTGCTGGCTTCCGGGCTCGCCGCCCGCCTGGCCTTTGCGAGCCGGGAGCAGACGGAAACACGCCTGCTGCTCGACGTGGCGCAGGAACTCCTGAAGGCTGGCAGCCGTGAGGAAGTGGAGGCAAGCCTCGCGCGCCATCTCGCAGCGCGTCTCGGCGGGCGGGCTGTGTTGATATCGGCCGGAGACGCGTCCCCGCCCCGCAACGGCCCGCAGGGGATAACGCTGCCGCTCTCGGCCGGGCCCGAGGATCTCGGCCAGTTGAAGGTGGAGCGGCCGGAAGATGCACCACCACTTTCGGAAGGGGACAGGCTGGAGCTCGAAACCATAGCAGCCCTTGCCGCCGGCGCGCTGCTTCGCATCCGCCAGGGCGAGTTTGCGGCCCGCGCCCGGGCGGACGAGCAGTCGGAGAGGCTCAGGAACCTGCTTCTCTCCTCGCTCGGCCATGATCTGAGGACGCCGCTCACGGTGCTGTCCGGCACCGTATCGGGCCTCTTGCGCATGCGTCGCAAGCTGCCGCGGGAGGCGATGGAGGAGGTCACGCTGCTGTCGCGTCAGATCGCCGACCTGCAGAAGTTCACCGGCAATCTCCTGCGCATGGCTTCCATCTCCTCCGGCAAGCTGAAGCTCAACCGCGAACCCTACGACTTCAAGGAAATTCTGGGCGTCGCGTTGAAACGCATAGAGGAACTGCGCGAGGAGCGGCAGGTTCGGATCGAGGTGAACGGCGCGCTGCCGCTCGTCGACATAGACGGGGCGCTGGTGGAGCAGGTCCTCGTCAATCTCCTGGAAAACGCCATTCGCCATACCGAGCCGCACGGCGTGATCGCGATCCGCCTCGAGCGGCGCGGGTCCTTCCTGAAGACCACGATCTCAGACGACGGGCCGGGCCTGCCACCGGGCGAGGAGGAGGCCGTGTTCGAGCGCTTCCGCACCGGTCTCGAAGGCCAGTCCGACCGGAAGCACGGGGGCCACGGCCTTGGTCTCGCCATCTGCCGTGGTATCGTGGAAGCCCATGGCGGGCATATCGAGGCACGCAATCGGGCGGACGGACCGGGCGCCAGCTTCACTTTCACGCTACCCTTTGCCGAACCGATAGCCGGAGCACCCGCATGATTCTGACGATCGAAGACGAGAAGGATGTCCGCCGCCTGATCCGCCGCTCGCTGGAGGCGCTGGGGCACGAGGTGATCGAGGCTGTTGACGCCAAGGAGGGGCAGCAGCTGCTCGTCCAGAAGCGTCCCGATCTCGTCCTGCTCGATCTCGGCCTGCCGGACCAAGACGGGCAGGCGGTCATCCGCGCGATCAGGGAATGGAACGAGGTGCCGATCATCGTGCTCTCCGCCCGCGACCAGGAGATGGAGAAGGTCGAGGCGCTCGAAAACGGTGCCGACGACTACCTCACCAAACCGTTCTCCGCCATGGAGCTTTCCGCCCGCATCGGAGTAGCGCTCCGCCATGCCGCAAGGCGGGCGGGCGTCACGCAGCAGGTGCTGCAGGCGGAAGACCTGACGCTCGACCTCGAAAGCCGGCGGGTGGTGCTTGCCGGAAACGACATCCATCTGACGCCGATCGAATACCGGCTCCTCGCCACCCTCATGCGGCATCAGGGCAAGGTGCTGACCCACAGCCAGTTGATCCGCGAGATCTGGGGCCGGCACGCGCCTGATGGCGGGCAGGGCCTGCGCATCCATACCCAGCATCTCAGGGAAAAACTTTTTGACAACCCGCTCTCGCCACGGTTCATCTTCACCGAACCCGGCATCGGCTACCGCTTCCGCGCCGCGGATTGAGGACGGTCCTTTGCCAAACGGACAAGGGTGAATTATATACGTATCTATGAAGATAGATCCCGAAGCCATGAAGAATGGTGCGGACCTTGCGAGCGAACTCTTGAAGTCGCTTTCCAACCGTCACCGCCTGCTCATCCTCTGCCGTCTCTCCGATGGCGAGCATTCCGTCGGTCAGCTGGCGGAATTCCTTGGCATCAGGGACTCGACTGTCTCCCAGCACCTCGCTCTTCTGCGACGCGACCGCATCATTTCCGGACGCCGGGATGGCCAGACGATCTGGTACCGGATCGACAGCGAACCCGCCCGCGCGATCGTGAAGACCCTTTACGAGAGTTTCTGCACGGTATCCGACTGCGCACCCGTCAACGCCTGACCTGAGCGGGACGGGCCGAAGCGCACTTGACAGCTCCTCGACTAATAACTACGTAAGTTCGTAGATATGTATAAATGGAGTTTTCCATGAGTGTCGATCGTGCCGTTCTCGTCTTTGCCGGAACCATGGTTCTGGTTTCCCTGCTGCTGACCCACTTCGTCCATCCGGGCTTCGTCTGGCTCACTGCCTTCGTCGGGGCGAACATGATCCAGTCCGCCCTCACCGGCTTCTGTCCGGCGGCCATGCTGTTCCGAAAGTTCGGGCTTGGTCGCGACAGCGCGTTCTGAGGGCTGGTGATGATGCGTGCTCTAGCCGTCCTTCCGGTGCTGGTTTCACTCGCTGCAACGTCTGCGGTTGCGGCTGAGCGCGAGGTCCGGCCCGTCACCATCCCCGAACTGAAGGCCGTCTATGGCGAGGTGCAGGCGAAGGATGCCGTGACCGCCCGTGCGCGGCTTGCCGGCACCCTGGTCTCGCTTGGCGTTTCGGAAGGAGACATGGTGAAGGCCGGGGACGTGATCGCCCGCATCGTGGACGACAAGATCGAATTCCGGATCAAGGCCGTTGATGCCCAGCTGCTGGGCCTCAAGGCCTCGCTGCAGAATGCCGAGGCCGAGCTGGAGCGTGCCCGCCAACTGATGAAGAACGGAGCCGCGACCGCGCAGCGCGTCGATCAGCTGCAGACCGAGGCCGAGGTGACCGGCAACCGGATCCTCGCAGCCGAGGCCGAGCGGTCCGTGCTCGTCGAGCAGGCAGCGGAGGGCAATGTGCTGGCGCCCTCTGGTGGAACCGTGCTCTCCGTCCCCGTCACACGGTCTGCCGTCGTCATGGCGGGCGAAACCGTGGCCACCATCGCCGGCGGCGGTTTCTACCTTCGCCTCGCCGTCCCGGAACGGCATGCGACGGCCCTTCGCGAGGGTGCGGAGATCCATATCGAGGCGGCGGGCAAGGCATTGTCCGGCAAGCTCGCCAAGATCTATCCGGAAATCCGCGCCGGCCGCGTCACGGCCGATGTCGAGGTCAAGGATCTCGATACGCGCTTTACCGGCACCCGCGTGCTGGTAGAGCTGCCTGTCGGCCAGCGCCAGGCGCTGCTCGTTCCCGCCGGCGCCGTCACCACCCGCGCCGGCCTCGATTTCATCGTCGTCAGCGAGGGCGGAAAACCGGTCGAGCGCACGGTCGTCACCGGCGGACACGTCAGTCGCGATGGCGAGGATGAGGTCGAGATCCTCACCGGCCTTGCCGCGGGCGAGAGGATCGTGACGCCATGACCCCGCTTCAGGATGATCCGAAATCCGGCCTCGGACTTGCCGGCAATCTCACCCGTTTCTTCATCGGCTCGCCGCTCACGCCGCTCTTCCTGATTGCCGCCTTTGCCTTCGGCCTCGTCGCGCTGATGACGCTGCCGCGCGAGGAGGAGCCGCAGATCTCCGTCCCCATGGTCGACATCGTGGTCGATGCCCCGGGCCTCAAGGCAGCGGATGCGGAAAAGTTGGTGACAGAACCGCTCGAAACCATCGTCAAGAGCATAAACGGGGTCGAGCACATCTATTCCCAGTCCATGGACAACCGCGTGATGGTGACCGCGCGCTTCCTCGTCGGCACCTCTGCCGATGCGGCGGTGCTGCGTGTCCACGACCGCGTCCGCGCCAACATGGACCGCATTCCCATCGGCATTCCCGAACCGAAGATCGTCGGCCGCGGCATTGATGACGTGGCGATCGTGACGCTGACGCTCTCGCCGAAGCCGGACGCAGCAGGAAAAGTGTCCGCCAACGACCTCACCCGCGTCGCCCGCGCGCTGCAGACGGAAGTCGCGAAGGTCGAGGATGTCGGCCTGACCTATCTCGTCGGCGAGACGGACGAGGTGATCCGCATCGCGCCGGAACCGGAAAAGCTCGCCCTCTACGGCATCACGCTGCAACAGCTCTCGACCAAGGTGGCTGGCGCCAATGCCGCGCTGCCGGCAGGCTCCGTGCGGGATCAGGGCGAGCAGATCGCCGTTATGGGCGGCGAAACGCTGGCCACGCCGGAGGCGATCGGCAACCTTCTCCTCACCTCCCGCGACGGGCGGCCCGTCTATGTGCGCGACGTCGCGCGGATCTCGCTCGCGACGGATACGTCCGATGCCCGCGTGTTCACGCTCAAGCGGGAAAACGGCGGGATCGCCCGCACACCTTCCGTGACACTGGCGGTCGCCAAGCGGGCAGGGGCGAATGCCGTCACCGTCTCCGAGGCGATCCTCGAGCGCGTGCACGCGGCGGAGGGTAGGTTGATCCCGTCGAGCATGACGGTGGAGGTGACGCGCGACTATGGCGAGACCGCCAACGAGAAGGCGAACGAGCTCCTCTACCATCTGGGGCTCGCAACCGTCTCGATCATCGCGCTCGTCTGGCTTTCGATCGGGCGGCGCGAGGCTCTCGTCGTGGCGATCGTCATTCCGGTCACGATCCTGCTGACGCTCTTCGCCTCGCGGCTGATGGGCTATACGCTGAACCGCGTCTCGCTGTTCGCGCTGATCTTCTCGATCGGCATCCTGGTGGACGATGCGATCGTCGTGATCGAGAACATCGCCCGGCACTGGGGCATGAACACGGGCCGTTCGCGCCGCGCAAGCGCCATAGCGGCGGTGGCGGAAGTCGGCAATCCCACCATCGTCGCGACGCTGACGGTGGTGGCCGCGCTTTTGCCCATGCTCTTCGTATCCGGCATGATGGGGCCCTATATGAGCCCGATCCCGGCCAATGCGTCCGCGGCCATGATCTTCTCCTTCTTCGTTGCGGTCATCGTCACGCCCTGGCTGATGCTGAAGATCGCGGGCAAGGCGCCGGTGCACCCGACGCATGAAGCCGAAGCCGGCGGAAGGCTCGGCCTGTTCTATGCGGCCGTCGCGCGCCCGATCCTGAAGACGAAGGCCCGCAGCTGGTTTTTCCTGCTCGCCGTCGGCCTGCTCACCCTCGGCTCGCTCTCACTCTTCTACACGAAGAGCGTGACGGTGAAGCTCCTGCCCTTTGACAACAAGTCGGAACTCTCCGTTACCGTCGACCTCCCCGAGGGGTCCTCGACCGAGGCGACGGATGCGGTGGCGCAGGCGGTCGGCCGCGTGGTGCTTGCCATGCCGGAGGTCGTCTCCGTCCAGACCCATGCGGACACGGCCGCCCCGTTCAACTTCAACGGCCTCGTCCGCCATGCCTACATGCGGGCGGCGCCCTATCAGGGGGATGTGGCGGTCAACCTCGTGCCGAAGGGCGAGCGGCTGCGCTCGAGCCATGCGATCGCACTCGACATCCGCGACAGGATCCGGTCTCTCCCCACGCCCGCCGGCACCAGCCTCAAGGTCGTGGAACCACCGCCAGGCCCGCCCGTCATGTCGACGCTGCTTGCCGAGATCTACGGCCCCGATGCCGAAACCCGGCGGCAGGTGGCGGCAAAGGTGGAGCATGCCTTCCGCTCCGTCCCCTTCATCGTCGATATCGACAATTCCTATGGCACCGAGGCGCGCCAGAAGCGGCTCGTTGTCTCGACCGACGATGCGGAGTTCTTTCATGTCGAGGAAGGCGACGTCTTCGATACGATCGGCACGCTGATGAACGGCCGGACGATCGGCTATTCCCATCGTGGCGGCGGGCGCCCCCCGATCCCGATCCGGCTCGAACGCGCCAAGGGCGAGCAGGTGCTGGACGAGGCCCTTCTCACCACCCCCATTCCGGCCAATGTGCTGCCGGGGGAGAGGGGTGTGGTGGAACTCGGCGACGTGGTAAAGGTCGAGGACGAGAACACCTCGCTGCCCATCTTCCGGCACAATGGCCGAAGCGCCGAAATGGTGACCGCCGAGCTTGCCGGCACCTATGAAGCGCCGCTTTACGGCATGCTCGCCGTTCAGCAGGCGCTCGACCGGGAGGACTGGACGGGGCTCGTCAAGCCAGTGATATCGCTCCATGGTCAGCCGGAGGACGAGACGAAGCCGGTGCTCCTCTGGGATGGCGAGTGGGAGGTGACCTGGGTGACCTTCCGCGACATGGGTGCGGCCTTCATGGTAGCCCTGCTTGGCATCTATATTCTCGTCGTGGCCCAGTTCGGCTCGTTCCGGCTGCCGCTCGTCATCCTGACACCGGTGCCGCTCACCTTCATCGGCATTCTCGGTGGCCACTGGCTGTTCGGCGCGCCCTTCTCCGCGACGTCGATGATCGGCTTCATCGCGCTCGCCGGCATCATCGTCCGCAACTCCATCCTGCTCGTGGATTTCATCCGGCATGCGCAGGGGGAGGGGCGGACCTTCACCGACATCCTGATCGAGGCGGGCGCCATCCGCTTCAAGCCCATCCTGCTCACCGCCCTTGCCGCCATCATCGGCGCTGCCGTCATCCTCACCGACCCCATCTTCCAGGGGCTGGCGATCTCCCTCCTCTTCGGCCTCGCCTCGTCGACCGCGCTCACGGTGCTCGTCATCCCGGCAATCTACCGCGTGCTGCGGACGTGAGCATGGTACGGGATGCTTCGAGGCCTGCGCTTCGCTCCGGCACCTCAGCATGAGGGCCTTTGTGTATGCCGCGCCATGAAGCGTTGGTGTGTGCCGCAGGTGTTCCTAGCTTCCCCCTCATGGTGAGGTGCGAGGCAAAGCGAGCCTCGAACCATCCGGCGGCATACGCGAGAGAACGAGCTCACGTTAAATTCCCGAACCCCACTTGACGGCTGTGTTATCGATAACATAATGTTCCTCCCAAGCTTTGGGAGGAGCAAATGGAACAGGAACCGCTGCTGGTCTTTCAGGGTGTCTCGAAGGAATTCGGGGGAACCAAGGCGCTTTCCGACGTCACGCTGAGCCTGAAGCGCGGGGAGATCCTGGCGCTCCTCGGTGAGAACGGGGCCGGCAAGTCGACATTGATCAAGACGCTTGCCGGCATCTACAAGCCGGACGGCGGGGCGATCCTTCTGAACGGCCAGCCCTACCAGCATCGCCCGCCGCGCCAGAACGAGCGCCAGCCGGTCGCCTTCATCCACCAGGACCTCGGCCTCATCGAATGGATGACGGTCGGTGAGAATGTCGGGCTCGCGCAGGGCTTCTCGCTGAAGCGCCGGCTGATCGACTGGAAATCCACGGAAAAGCGCACCGCCGAGGCACTCAAGCTCGTTGGCTGCGATTTCGACCCCTCCACCCGCGTGCAGGACCTGACCCGGACGGAAAAGTCTCTGGTCGCCATCGCCCGCGCTCTCGCCGTCGAAGCCGACATCCTCGTGCTCGACGAGCCGACAGCGAGCCTTCCCGCCGACGAGGTGGAGCGCCTGTTTGCCGCGATCCGTCCGCTGAAGGAGCGGGGCGTGGCCATGATCTACGTCTCGCATCGGCTCGACGAGATCTTCCGCATCGCCGACCGCGTCGCCGTACTGCGCGATGGCCGTCTGGTGGGCGAGGCGCCGGTTGCGGAAACCACGCCGGATGACCTCATCCGCATGATCGTCGGCCGCAAGGCGAGCCAGCTCTTCGCCAAGGCCGAGAGCAAGCCCGGCGAGGCGCTGCTGACGGTGCGCGATCTGGTGACGCGCGGGGCGGGCCCCGTCTCCTTCGAGCTTCGCCGCGGCGAGCTTCTCGGCCTCGTCGGCCTGCGCGGGGCAGGGCAGGAGCTGATCGGCCGTGCGCTCTTCGGGGCCGAGCCTGCATCCGGGACGGTCATGCTGCGCGGTGCTGCACCTGATCTCGCAAGCCCTGACACGGCGATCGCCTCCGGCATCGGGCTGATCGCCCGTGACCGCACCGAGGAAAGCGTCGCCATGTCGCTTTCCATCCGCGAAAACACATACCTCAATCCCGGCGCTTCCGGCCGCAGCCTCTTCCGCTTCCTCTCGCCGGCCCGCGAGGCCGAACAGGCAGCAGAGATCGGCGAAAGCGTTGGCCTGCGCCCGAACGATCAGGGGCTCGCCATCGAAGCGCTTTCGGGCGGCAACCAGCAGAAGGTCGTGGTCGGGCGCTGGCTGGCCACGGGCCGAAAGCTCCTGATTGCGGAGGATCCGACCGCCGGCGTCGACGTCGGTGCCAAGGCCGACATCTACCGCCTGATCGCATCCGCCGTCGAAGCGGGGCTCGCCGTCCTCGTGATCTCCACCGACTTCGAGGAGATCGCCCACATCTGCCACCGTGCGCTCGTCTTCTCCCGCGGCCAAATCGTCCGCGAGCTCGAGGGCGCAGATCTCACCACCAGTGCCGTCATTTCCGCGGCCTCCGCTTCCGAAGCGGCCTGAACCGGGAGACCGAACCCATGCAATCGATCCAATCCACGGCGCTGGAGCCGACCAAGGCGGAAATGAAGGGCCTGAGCACGGGCGAGAAATGGCTACGGCTGCTGCCGGTCTATGGTCTCGTCATCCTGACGGGTCTCCTGATCCTGCTCTTCTCGATCCTGTTGCCGGATACGTTTCCGACCATCCTGAACCTCCGCTCCATCGTCGCCAACAAGACGATCATTGCGATCCTCTCGCTTGCCGCCATGATCCCCATGGCCTGCGGCCGCATCGACCTCACCATCGGCTATGGGATCGTGCTCTGGCACATCCTGGCGATCAGCCTGCAGACCATGTTCGGCCTGCCCTGGCCGGTGGCGGTGCTGGTCGTGCTGGTGCTCGGGGCCGCGACCGGTTTCCTCAACGGCATCCTTGTGGAGGTCGCGAAGATCGACAGCTTCATCGCGACGCTCGGCACCGGCACGGTCATCTATGCGCTGGCGCTCTGGCACACGGGCGGGCGTCAGGTCATCGGCGTGCTGCCGGAAGGCTTCTATGCGCTGAACGGCACCATGCTCTTCGGCCTGCCGATCACCGGCTTCTACGTGCTGGCGCTCGCGGTGGTCATGTGGATCGTCTTCGAATACCTGCCGATCGGCCGCTACATCTACGCGATCGGTGCCAATCCGAAGGCGGCGGCGCTCAACGGTATTCCGGTCCGCCGCTTCGTCGTCGGCGCCTTCATCACCTCGGGCACGCTTTCGGCGGTCGCCGGCGTGCTGCTCGCCTCGAAGCTCCGCATCGGCCAGGCGAGCGTCGGCCTCGAATACCTGCTGCCGGCGCTGGTCGGCGCCTTCCTCGGCTCCACCACCATCAAGCCCGGCCGCGTCAACGTCTGGGGCACCATGATCGGCGTCATCATCCTCGCCGTCGGCATTGCCGGCATCCAGCAGTTCGGCGGGTCCTTCTTCGTGGAGCCACTCTTCAACGGCGTGACCCTGCTCGTCGCGATCGGGATTGCCGGCTATGCGCAGCGCCGCCGCGGCATCGCCAAGGCCGCCGTGCCCGGCCCGACGCTGCCGGCAGCGGCTGAAAGTTCGAAGAAGTAAGACAGGCATACCAAACCATATCCGATGTTTCTCAAGGGAGGAGAACCACATGAAACGCAGGGATTTTCTGATGACCACGGTGGCCGCCGCCGCCGTCATGCTGGCCGCACCGGTCTTCGCCGACGCCATGGCGGATGCCAAGGCCGTGGTTGCCAAGTATGCGACCAAGATGGACAAGTGGGACGGTCCGACGACGGGTCCGAAGGCTGCTGAAGGCAAGAAGATCGTCGTCGTCGCCGCCGACATGAAGAACGGCGGTATCCTGGGCGTCGTCAACGGTATCCAGGAGGCGGCAACCGCGATCGGCTGGACCGTCACCGTGCTCGACAGCGCCGGCTCCGTCGACGGCCGCACCGCCGCCTTCGGCCAAGCCATGACGCTGAAGCCGGATGGCATCATCATCAACGGCTTCGATGCCGTCGAGCAGAAGCCGGCGATGGAGGCCGCCAAGGCCGCGAACATTCCCATGGTCTCCTGGCATGCGGCGCCCGCCGTCGGCCCGGTTCCGGAAGTCGGCGTCTTCGCAAACGTCACCACCGATGCCATGGAGGTCTCCAAGGCCGCTGCCAATTATGCCTATGTGGATGCCGGCGGAAAGCCGGGCGTCATCATCTTCACTGACTCGACCTATGCGATAGCCATTGCCAAGGCGGACCGCATGAAGCAGGAGATCGAGAAGCTCGGCGGCACCGTGCTCGAATATGTCGATACGCCGATCGCCGAGACTTCGCAGCGCATGCCGCAGCTCACCACGACGCTCCTTCAGAAGTATGGCGCCAAGTGGACGCACTCGCTCGCCATCAACGACATCTATTTCGACTTCATGGGGCCCTCGCTCGCCTCAGCGGGCATTGCCGGTGACGGCGCACCGAAGAGCGTGGCCGCAGGCGACGGCTCGGAAAGCGCCTACCAGCGCATCCGCGCCAAGCAGTACCAGTCGGTTACGGTGGCCGAGCCGCTGAACCTGCAGGGCTGGCAGCTTGTCGACGAACTCAACCGCGCCTTCGCCGGCGTCGAGTGGTCCGGCTACGTCTCGCCGCTGCACGTGGTGACGACCGAGAACGTCGAATTCGACGGCGGGCCGAAGAACACGTTCGACCCTGATAACGGCTATCGCGACGCCTACAAGAAGATCTGGGGGAAGTGAGTGAATGCAGCTTCCCGCCCCTTGCGGGCGGGACTGCCAGAATTGGGGCTGTGCTTGCGGCCCCCTCACCTGCCTGCCGGCATCCTCTCCCCGAGGGGAGAGGAGACGTGGGGCAGGCCGCTCGCCGCTTGTCTCTTCTCC
>CAMFHT010000028.1 GCA_945952245.1 uncultured Rhizobium sp.
GCGTTCGCAATCCTGGCCGGAAAGGCGGATCTTCACGCCGTCGAGGCAAAGCGAGCCGAAGGCGAGCGCCTCGGCCATGGCCCAGTCGATGCCTTCGCCGGTGGCGATCATCTGCGCGCGGTTGTCCATGAAGCGCTGCAGCGTCTTGTGGACGTTGAAGCCTGCAGGGACTTCCGAGATCTTGCGGCCGATCTCCTTCAGCGTCTTCATCGGAACGGCGGTCTTGCCGCGGCGCTGTTCGTCCGCATTGTCGGCGACCCGCATGCCCGACCACTGGCCATCCAGCCAGTCGGCCTTGTTCGGCTTGTAGGACTGACCGGCCTCGAACTCCTGTTCGAGATGGGCACGCCAGTCGGCCTTCATCTTTTCGTATTCGCCGTCGTTGATGTGGCCTTCGGCGATCAGACGGTCTGCATAGAGCTGAGAGACCGGCTTGTGGCCGCGGATGACCTTGTACATCTTCGGCTGGGTGAACGCGGGCTCGTCACCCTCGTTATGGCCGAAGCGGCGGTAGCAGAACATGTCGACCACGACAGGCTTGTGGAACTTCATGCGGTATTCGGTCGCGACCTTGGCCGCATAGACCACCGCTTCCGGATCATCGCCGTTCACGTGGAAGATCGGCGCCTCGATCATCTTCGCGACATCAGACGGATAGGGCGAGGAACGCGAGAAGGCCGGGTTGGTGGTGAAGCCGATCTGGTTGTTGATGATGAAATGCATGGTGCCGCCGACGCGGTGACCGCGCAGGCCGGAGAGGCCGAGGATTTCGGCGACCACGCCTTGGCCGGCAAAGGCCGCATCGCCGTGGATCAGGAGCGGCAGCACCTTGACGCGCTCGCGCAGAGGAATGATGTCGCCCTCGAAGACCTTGGCCAGCATGTCCTGCTTGGCGCGCGCCTTGCCCATGACAACAGGGTTGACGATTTCGAGATGCGAAGGGTTCGCGGTCAGCGACAGGTGCACCTTGTTGCCGTCGAATTCGCGGTCGGACGAGGCGCCGAGATGGTACTTCACGTCACCGGAGCCTTCGACTTCCTCAGGCTTGAAGGAGCCGCCCTTGAACTCGTGGAAGATCGCCCGGTGCGGCTTCGCCATCACCTGCGAGAGCACGTTGAGGCGGCCGCGATGGGCCATGCCGAGCACGATCTCCTGCAGGCCTTCGGAGCCGCCGCGCTTGATGATCTGCTCCAGCGCCGGGATCAGCGATTCGCCGCCGTCGAGGCCGAAGCGCTTGGTGCCCTTGTACTTGACGTCGATGAACTGCTCGAAGCCCTCGGCCTCGACCAGCTTCTGCAGGATCGCCTTCTTGCCCTGGGGCGTGAAGGTCACGACCTTGTCCGGCCCCTCGATACGTTCCTGAATCCAGGCCTTTTCCTCGGGATTGGAGATGTGCATGAACTCAACGCCCAGCGTCGAGCAATAGGTGCGCTCCAGGATCGCCACCATTTCGCGCACGGTCGCGTATTCGAGGCCGAGCACGTTGTCGATGAAGATCTTGCGGTCGAGATCCTTCTCCTCGAACCCGTAGGATGAGGGCGAGAGCTCGTTGTAATCCTCGATGCGGGCTGCAAGGCCCAGCGGATCGAGATTCGCATGCAGATGGCCGCGCATGCGGAAGGCGCGGATCATCATGATGGCGCGAACGGAATCGCGCGTCGCCTGCAGCACGTCGACGGGGTTGACAGGCGTGCCGGTTTCGGCGGCCTTCGCCTCGGCCTTGGCCTGGACCTTCTTCTCGACAGCCTTCTCGACGGTCGCCCAGTCACCGTCGAGCGCCGAGACGAGATCGTTCTTCGGCGCGAGCGGCCAGTTGGTGCGCTGCCAGGACGCGCCCTTCGCAGCCTTCTTCACGTCGGCCGGATTGTCGTCCAGAGCCTTGAAGAAGGCGCGCCACTCCTCGTTCACCGAGGCGGGATCATCCTGATAGCGTGCATAGAGCTGATCGATATAGGCAGCGTTGGCACCGTCGAGAAACGAGGTGATCTGAAACTGCTCGTTGGCTTCTTGCCTTGCCATGATGTCATGCGGGTCCAAGACCCGCCTCCTTGGGTTGGTTACGGTCGCCGAGGGCGGTTCTGTCCCATCCGCCTTGCAGCTTTCCCATCAGGTCCGCTTCATCGCCGACCGCGTCACCGAAATCCGGTTCTGCCTGCCATTGCCTCGCATGCTGCAGCGCAACAGCTCGCCTCAAACGTCGATACCGGGCGGCAAGATCCTGTTTCGGATCCCGCGCCCGGCCCATTCTCTGAGAAGGGCGATCAGCCCTTCAGCACTTCCACCAGCGTCTTGCCGAGGCGCGCCGGCGAGGGCGAAACCTTGATGCCCGCGGCTTCCATGGCGGCAATCTTCGATTCGGCATCACCCTTGCCGCCGGAAACGACGGCGCCTGCGTGACCCATGGTGCGGCCCTTGGGTGCCGTGCGGCCCGCGATGAAGCCGGCCATCGGCTTCTTGCGGCCCTTCTTGGCTTCGTCGATGAGGAACTGTGCCGCATCTTCTTCCGCCGAGCCGCCGATTTCGCCGATCATGATGATGGACTTGGTCTCGTCGTCGGCAAGGAAGAGCTCCAGCACGTCGATGAACTCGGTGCCCTTCACCGGATCGCCGCCGATGCCGACCGCGGTCGTCTGGCCAAGGCCTTCGTTCGTGGTCTGGAACACGGCTTCATAGGTGAGCGTTCCCGAGCGCGACACGATGCCTACGGAGCCCTTGCGGAAGATCGAGCCCGGCATGATGCCGATCTTGCATTCTTCCGGCGTCAGGATGCCCGGGCAGTTCGGGCCGAGCAGGCGCGACTTCGACCTGTCGAGCTTTGCCTTCACCCGCACCATGTCCATGACCGGGATGCCCTCGGTGATGCAGGTGATGAACGGAATTTCGGCCTCGATCGCCTCGATGATCGCGTCCGCGGCGCCAGCCGGCGGAACATAGATCACGGTCGCGTCGGCGCCGGTCTTTTCCTTGCCCTCGGCCACGGAGGCGAAGATCGGCAGGCTTTCGCCCTTCGAGCCGGTCCAGGTTTCGCCACCCTTCTTCGGATGGATGCCGCCCACCATCTGCGTGCCGTAATAGGCGAGCGCCTGTTCGGTGTGGAAGGTACCGGTCTTGCCGGTCAGGCCCTGAACGAGGATCTTGGTATTCTTATTGACGAGAATCGACATGGGTTCCGGGTCCTTCAATTAGCCGTTGATCGCCGCGACGATCTTCTTGGCGGCATCGTCGAGATCGTCGGCGGCCGTGATCGCAAGACCGGATTCGTTCAGGATCTTCTTGCCGAGTTCGACATTGGTGCCCTCGAGGCGCACGACGAGCGGAACCTTGAGACCGACTTCCTGCACCGCGGCAACCACACCCTCGGCAATCACGTCGCACTTCATGATGCCGCCGAAGATGTTGACGAGGATGCCCTCGACCTTCGGATCGGCCGTAATGATCTTGAAGGCGGCCGCAACCTTCTCCTTGCCGGCGCCGCCGCCGACGTCGCAGAAGTTTGCCGGCTCCTTGCCGTAGAGCTTGATGATGTCCATGGTCGCCATGGCAAGACCTGCGCCATTGACCATGCAGCCGATATTGCCGTCGAGGGCGACATAGGCGAGGTCCCACTTCGACGCTTCGATTTCCTTGCTGTCTTCCTCGGTCTCGTCGCGCAGCGCCTTGACGTCGTCATGGCGGAAGATCGCATTGCCGTCGAAGGAAACCTTGGCATCGAGCACGCGCAGATGGCCGTTCTTCATGACGATCAGCGGGTTGATTTCGAGAAGCGACATGTCCTTCTCGGAGAAGGCCTTGTAGAGGATCGGGAAGAGCGATTTTGCATCTTCCGCGGCAGCGCCTTCCAGCACCAGCGCCTTCGAGATCTTCGCCACGTCGTCAGCCGTTACGCCGGTTTCCGGGTCGATCGCGATCGTCTGGATCTTTTCCGGCGTGTCATGGGCGACGGCTTCGATGTCCATGCCGCCTTCCGTCGAGACGACGAAGGCGACGCGGCCAACGGAACGGTCGACCAGCAGCGAGCAATAGAGTTCGCGGGCGATATCGGCGCCGTCTTCGATGTAAAGGCGGTTCACCTGCTTGCCGGCTTCGCCCGTCTGGGCGGTCACCAGCGTATTGCCGAGCATGTCCTTCACATTGGCGACGACTTCGTCGACCGACTTCGAAAGACGAACGCCGCCCTTGGCTTCGGGGCCGAGTTCCTTGAACTTGCCCTTGCCGCGGCCACCGGCGTGGATCTGGCTCTTGACCACGTAGAGCGGCCCCGGAAGCTTCGCGGCAGCGGCAGCAGCTTCGTCCGCGCTGAAGATTGCAACGCCGTCCGCCACCGGAGCGCCATAGCTCTTCAGCAGGGCCTTTGCCTGATATTCATGAATGTTCATGAGTGAACCCTTCGAGCTTTGGTTACTTCAGCGACGGCTGAATGTTGATGCAGGCTTCGCAGAGGCCGGCAACGGCGCCGACGGACTTGTCGAAGGCTTCCTGCTCGGCCTTGTTGAGGTCGATTTCGATCACGCGCTCGACGCCGCCGGCACCGATGACGGTGGGAACGCCAACATACATGTCCTTCACGCCATACTGGCCGGTGAGGTGCGCCGCGCAGGGCAGGACACGCTTCTTGTCCTTCAGGAAGGCTTCGGCCATTTCGATGGCGGAGGCAGCCGGCGCGTAATAGGCCGAACCGGTCTTCAAGAGGCCGACGATCTCGGCGCCGCCGTCACGGGTGCGCTGGATGATTTCTTCGAGGCGCTCCTTGGTGCACCAGCCCATCTTCACGAGGTCGGTCAGCGGAATGCCGGCGACGGTTGAATAGCGGGCGAGCGGCACCATGGTGTCGCCATGGCCGCCGAGCACGAAGGCGGTCACGTCCTGGACGGACACATTGAATTCGGAGGCGAGGAAGTGGCGGAAGCGGCCGGAGTCGAGCACGCCGGCCATGCCGACGACCATGTTCTTCGGCAGGCCCGAGAACTTCTGGAGCGCCCAGACCATGGCGTCGAGCGGGTTGGTGATGCAGATGACGAAGGCGTTCGGAGCATATTTCTTGATGCCGGCGCCAACCTGCTCCATCACCTTGAGGTTGATGCCGAGCAGGTCGTCACGGCTCATGCCGGGCTTGCGCGGGACACCGGCGGTGACGATGCACACATCGGCGCCTTCGATCGCGGCATAATCGCTCGCGCCGGAGAGATTGACGTCGAAGCCTTCGACCGGACCGGACTGGGCAATGTCCAGAGCCTTGCCCTGCGGGATGCCGTCGGCAATGTCGAACAGGACGACGTCGCCCAGTTCCTTCAGGCTCGCCAGGTGTGCGAGCGTGCCGCCGATCATTCCCGAACCAATCAATGCGATCTTTTTCCGCGCCATAGATGTGCTTCCTTTGCGAGCCAAGAACCACGGAATGGCGCAATGCACCCTCCGTTTCTGCGCAAACGAGATAGCCGGACTTGCTAAAAAACGCAACCGATTATTTTGAGCGTATAAAATTCAATCGGTTAGATGATAAAATTCTTACGTTCACGTAAGTTATGTCATGTGATTGTCAAGAATTCAGGCCGCGAATCTCAGGCGGTGATGGGTGAGGTAGTCGCGGCTGCGCATCTCGAACAGGCGCGAGATGGTGCGGTCGAACTCGAAACCCTCGACACCCTTGCGCTCGGTGAGCAGCTCTTCCGGCATGGCGGCTGCCGAGATGACCAGGCGGACGCCGTGATCGTAGAGCGCATCGACCAGGATGATGAAGCGCTTGATGGCATTGCGCCTGTCTGCCGAGAGCTTGGGCACGTGGTCAAGGAACACGGTGTGGTAGCGTTCCGCAATTGCCAAATAGTCTGAAGCGCCGAGCGGGCGCTCGCACAGTTCCTCGAAGGTAAAGCGGGCAGCCCCGCGGACCGTGCGGGGCACGGCAATGACGCGACCCTTCATCGGAATCTCGGAGGAGGCTTCGGCCTGGCCATCGGCCAGGGCACGCCAGCCGGCATCCATGGCCTTGTCGGCCTCGCTGCCCAAGGGTGCATGATAGACCGGAAGGCTGTCCAGCTTCTCCATGCGGTAATCGGTCGGGCTGTCCAGCGTGGTCACGTCCACATGCGCCTTCAGGATATCGATGAAGGGCAGGAAAAGGCCGCGGTTCAGGCCATCCCGATAGAGATTTTCCGGTGCGACGTTCGATGTGGCGACGAGCACGCAGCCCCGTTCGAAGAGTGCCGAGAAGAGCCGCGAGAGAATCATGGCATCGGCGATGTCGGTGACGGTAAATTCGTCGAAGCAGAGGAGTTCCGCCTCGGCAATGATCTCGTCGGCGACAGGCGGCACGGGATCGGTCTGCTTGGTCTCGCCGTTCTTCAGCTTCTGGCGATGCGCATGAATGCGGGCATGCACATCGGCCATGAACTCGTGGAAATGAGCACGGCGCTTGCGGCGGACAGGGGCGAGCGCGAAGAACATGTCCATCAGCATGGTCTTGCCGCGCCCGACAGAGCCGTGAACGTAAAGGCCGCGGATCGGCTCCGTGCGCTTGCGCCGCTTGGCAAACAGCCAGCCGAGCGCGCTTGTCTTGGCGGCCGCGCGGCTTTCCTTGAGATCCGCCAGAATGCGGTCGAGTCGCGCGGCGATGGACAGCTGCACCGGATCGGCCTGGAGTTCGCCGGAAAGCGTCTTCGCCTTCAGCTTCTCGCTGACGCTCATCAAATAATCCGGCATAGGCTGCATGCGGTCTTCCATGTGACTGCCGGCCTTAACTCGGACCGGACTTGAACTGGATCTGCCCCGGCAGCATCGCAAGCCAGGCGCGCGCTCAGCCAGAGGGGAAGCTGAGGCATTTAAGCTCAAATCATTTAATGTGGAATTACACCGCGGCAAGTCCGACCATGGTCGAGCAATCCAATACGGTACGGCCGAAACGAAAGAAGGCGCCAGAGGCGCCTTCGGGACATCGTGTGGACTGTCTACTCTCAGCGGCCGAGCGAGAGCGGCTGGCCGGAGGACGTGCGGCCGTCATAGCGATTATCGGCGGTCTTGACGACCGAGCCGATGACATTGCCGTCGGCGTCCTTGAACTGGACCTGCGTGCCCGCAACTTCCCAGGAGCGCATGGCGGTCAGCTCGCCGGCGCAGCCGCGCGTGCCGCCGCGGGAACCGGAGCCGAGATTGGTGAGCGTCAGGAACATGTCGCAGCTCGAAGCGCCGGAGACCTTCCAATTGCCGACCATGGCTTCCTTCTTGACGGCCATGCCGCCGGGCGCCGGGGCGGCACCCGGGACGCCCGGAGTTGCGCCGGGCAATGAGGCGGTCTGCTGCGTCGGCGCTGCCGGGAACTGGCCGGGCGCTGCCGGAGCACCGGGGGCGGGCAGCTGGTTCGACTGCACCGTCTGGACCGGCTGTGCCTGAAGCGGAGCCGGGGAGAGCGACGCCTGCTGGTTGCCGTAGCCCGTATCGAAGGTGCGCTGACAGCCCCCCAGCACGAGAACCATGGCCAAACCGGTTACCGCATTCCTCACCCGCATCTCTCCGCTCCTGATCTCGTGACTGCGCCCATGCCGTTCATTAGGCGCAGATCATGCTTGCCCGCAATCATGGCGGAAATATCGTGAGTCCCCCCGAATAATCAAGTGAAGCAGCCCGGAAAGGCAGATTCCATAACGCAACTGCAGCAATTCGTCGGCAAACGGTGTCAGCAGGCAACACTTGGCACCCAGACATAGCCCTCCGCATCGACGATATGGCATTCCCGGAGACCATGGGGTTTGTCGACGCTACCGGACAGCACGACCGCGCCAGCGCGCCCAGCGCGATCCTCGGCGGAATCGGGATCGAGTCCATAGACGCGTAGCTCTATGCCGCGACCCCGGATCATCTCGCCCTCGAAAACGCCACGAAATTCATGGTCGCGATAGGTGTGGTCGGCGTGGAGCAGGAAGAGCGAGCCGAGGATTTCGAGCGCCGCGAAATGCTCGTCACCGCGGATCAGCCGCGCACCGAGCACGTCCCGGCAGAAACCCGTTTCCGAAAGGACGTCGCGGCAGAGCAGGTTGACCCCCAGACCGCTGGGTATGCGCTTGCCGAATTGCTCCGCGTCCATCGTCGCGCGATCATCATGTCCATCCATTGCTCCCTCCCTTTTCAGGGCAAGCTAATTAGAATAGAGCGCCGCGACAAACCAGTTTTCCTGATGTCTCGATAAGCGAAAGCCGCGCCAGCCTTTCGGCCGCGCGGCTCCATTGCAGCGTCGAAGGCGCCGTCAGACGCGGCGCTCGACCATCATCTTCTTGATTTCGGCGATCGCCTTCGCTGGGTTGAGACCTTTGGGGCAGGTCTGGGCGCAGTTCATGATCGTGTGGCAGCGGTAGAGGCGGAAGGGATCTTCCAGATTGTCCAGACGCTCGCCGGTGGCTTCGTCGCGGCTGTCGATCAGCCAGCGATAGGCCTGCAGAAGAACTGCCGGGCCGAGATAGCGGTCACCGTTCCACCAGTAGCTCGGGCAGGAGGTGGAACAGCAGGCGCAGAGAATGCACTCGTAGAGACCGTCCAGCTTCTGGCGGTCGTCATGGCTCTGCTTCCACTCCTTGACCGGCGTCGGCGAGACGGTCTTCAGCCAGGGCTCGATCGAGCGGTGCTGGGCATAGAAGTGGGTGAGATCGGGCACGAGATCCTTCACGACCGGCATGTGTGGCAGCGGGTAGATCTTTACCGCCCCGTGCACGTCGTCCATGCCCTTGGTGCAGGCGAGCGTGTTCGTCCCGTCGATGTTCATCGCGCAGGAGCCGCAAATGCCTTCGCGGCAGGAACGGCGCAGCGTCAGCGTCGGGTCGATGTTGTTCTTGATATAGAGCAGCCCGTCGAGAACCATCGGCCCGCAATCGTCGATATCGACATAGAAGGTATCGATGCGCGGGTTCTGGCCGTCGTCGGGGTTCCAGCGGTAGACGCGGTATTCACGCAGATTGGCAGCGCCTGCCGGCTTCGGCCAGACCTTGCCTTCACGGATCTGCGAGTTCTTCGGAAGTGCGAGTTCAACCATCTTTCCGATCTCCGATCAGTATACGCGGGCCTTGGGCGCGATCTTCTTGGGATCGATGCCTTCGGCGATGAGTTCGGTGTGCACGGGGCGGTAGTCGAGCTTGACGTCGCCGCCGGCGCTGACCCATGCCAGCGTGTGCTTGCGCCAGTTCTCGTCGTCACGGCCGCCCATCGGGCCGTCCTTGTAATCCTCGCGGGCATGCGCGCCGCGGCTTTCCTTGCGGGCTTCGGCGCCATAGACCGTGGTGATGGCGTTTGCCATCAGGTTTTCGAGCTCCAGCGTTTCCACGAGGTCGGAGTTCCAGATCATCGAGCGGTCGGTGACCTTGATGTCGGGCAGTTCCTTCCAGATGGCCGAGAGGCGCTGGCAGCCGCTTTCGAGCGATTCCTGCGTGCGGAACACGGCGGCATCCTCCTGCATGGCGCGCTGCATCTTGTCGCGCAGCACCGCGGTCGGCGTCGAGCCATTGGCGTGGCGCAGGCGGTCGAAGCGGGCCATGATGCCGTCGCAGGCGGCGGTATCGAGCGCCGGGATCGGCGAGGCGCGGTCGATCACCTCGCCGGCGCGGATCGCGGCAGCGCGGCCGAAGACCACAAGGTCGATCAGCGAATTAGAGCCGAGGCGGTTGGCACCATGGACGGACGCGCAGCCGGCTTCGCCGACGGCCATCAGGCCGGGTGCGATGCGCTCGGGGTTCTCACCATCCGCGTTCAGCACCTCGCCCCAGAAGTTCGTGGGAATGCCGCCCATGTTGTAATGTACGGTCGGCAGGACCGGGATCGGCTCGCGGGTCACGTCGACGCCGGCAAAGATCTTCGCCGATTCCGAAATGCCCGGCAGGCGCTCATGAAGCACTGCGGGATCGAGATGATCGAGATGCAGGTAGATGTGGTCCTTGTTCTTGCCGACGCCGCGGCCTTCGCGGATTTCCATGGTCATGCAGCGGGAAACCACGTCGCGCGAGGCGAGGTCCTTGGCAGAGGGCGCATAGCGCTCCATGAAACGCTCGCCCTCGGAATTGACGAGGTAGCCGCCTTCGCCGCGGGCGCCTTCAGTGATGAGACAGCCGGCGCCGTAGATGCCCGTCGGATGGAACTGGACGAATTCCATGTCCTGCAGCGGCAGGCCGGCGCGGGCAACCATGCCGCCGCCGTCACCGGTGCAGGTATGGGCTGAGGTTGCCGAGAAGTAGGCGCGGCCATAACCACCCGTCGCGAGCACCACCATCTTGGCAGCAAAGCGATGGATCGTGCCGTCTTCCAGGCTCCAGGCGACGACGCCGGTGCAGCGGCCGTCCGGCGACATGATCAGGTCGAGCGCGAAATATTCGATGAAGAACTGCGCATTGTTGCGCAGCGACTGGCCGTAGAGCGTGTGCAGGATCGCGTGGCCGGTCCGGTCGGCGGCGGCGCAGGTGCGCTGCACCGGCGGGCCTTCGCCATAGTTCTGCATGTGCCCGCCGAACGGGCGCTGATAGATCTTGCCTTCCTCGTTGCGCGAGAACGGCACGCCGTAATGCTCCAGCTCGTAGACGGCCTTCGGCGCTTCCATGGCGAGATATTGCATGGCATCCACGTCGCCGAGCCAGTCGGAGCCCTTGACCGTGTCGTAGAGGTGCCACTGCCAGCAATCCGGGGTCATGTTCTGCAGCGAAGCGGCGATACCGCCCTGCGCCGCAACCGTGTGCGAACGGGTCGGGAAAACCTTGGTGATGCAGGCGGTGCGGAAGCCCTGTTCGGCCATGCCGAGGGTCGCACGCAGACCGGCGCCGCCGGCGCCGACCACGATCACGTCATAGGAGTGGTCGACGTAGTTATATGCCTTGCCATTCTGGGCAGGTGCGCTGTTCGAAGCCATCTTTGGATTATCCTACGAATGCGATTTTCAGGAGGGCGAAGAGAGACGCCCCGGCCACGGCAACCGCGAAGAAGGTGTTGAGGAAGAGGAGCGCGATCTTGCCGATCTCGGCATGCACGTAATCCTCGATGATAACCTGCATGCCGATGCGCATGTGGAAGGTTGCCGAGATCACCACGAAGGCGCAGACGATCGCGACCAGAGGATTGTGCAGCACGGCGACCATTTCGGCATAGGGCGCGCCGGCATAGGCGACGAGGAAGATCACGAAGAAAGTCAGCAGGAAGATGTTCGACACCGCGGTCAGGCGCTGGCGCCAGAAATGCTCCGTGCCGTCCTTTGCCGAGCCGAGGCCGCGGACTTTGGCGAGAGGCGTACGCATATCCATGGGATCTTCAACCTTCAGCGGATGATGTAGGCAATGGCCCAGACGAGGACCGTGAGCACGATAGAGCCGATGAGATTGGCCTTGGCGAGCTTGGTCGAGAACTCCTTCTCGAAGCCGAGACCGACATCCCAGAGCAGGTGGCGCATGCCGCCCAGCATGTGGTGGATCAGAACCCAGGTATAACCGACGAGCACCAGCTGGCCGAACCAGGTGCCCATGAACCAAACCACCCAGGCATAATAGTGTTCGCCCGAGGCAGCGGCGATCAGCCACCAGACGACGAGCAGCGTGCCGACATAGAGCGCGCCACCCGTGATGCGGTGGAGAATGGACATGGCCATGGTGGGAATGAGCCGGTAGACCTGCAAATGCGGCGACAGGGGCCGGTTACTAGTCGTATTCGCCATCAGAAACCTCTAGGGCGTTCACATGCGCTCTCACTTAGGGCGCAGGTTGTATTTTGGGGAGGGATCTCCCGAGGCAAGACGTCATACCCCGACGCAATCATCTTGCGTGCAGTGCATCATGCGCGACATTTACTCGCGCACCTGCGGAGCAGCAAGGGCAATTGCCGTGTGTTTTCAATTTAATCGATTCGGGCTCTCACGTAATGCTGCATAAGTCTAATGGACGAGACTTAACCAAGTTACATGAAAAAACCGTTGCCTGTGATGACAGGCGGAACGCACTGCGGCAAATTGCGCTTTAACTGATTGTTAACCTCATGAAGGGGCAAGCGCATGGTAAAGCGTCGCTTGACTGCATCTCTCGCCGTTCTTCTATTGATTACAGCGGCTTACCCGGCATCAGCCGAGGGCTTCGGCGGGGAAGCCGGGTATTCTCGGCCGCACCGCCACGGCCATCACGGCCATTTCGGACGCCATCACCGGCCGGAACCAATCTATGGCGGCGGTTATGGCGTGCCGGTCGTCATCCCCGGCGTCGGCACCTATGCCGGCACCGTTTCGGCACTCCGCATCCGTGGCCACGGAACCTATTATTATGCGGAAGGCCTGGGCGCAGGCGATTGTGGCGACGAGACAGACGTACAACTGGCGCCACGTGCGAAGATCGTGGATGCGACGAAAGGTCCCGCCTGCTCCTACGAAAACGGCGTCTGCGTGATCCGTCCCTGAGGTTCAGCCCTCGAAGGACCAGACTGTGGTGCGCTTGACCTCGCTGTCTTCCAGCACGCGCGTCACAGGCACCTCGTAGGTCGCGAGCGGCCGCATGCGCTCCTTTGGCAGGTAGTATCGCCCGGGATCGCCGCAGAGGACCGTGATGCCGGCTGCCTTTAACTGGGCAAACCAGGGAATGAGCAAGTCAGCAAAGCCGCGGTCGTAGAAGACGTCTCCGGCCAGCACGACGTCGATCTCGCCGAGTTCCGTCCCGACGAGATCTTCTCCGCGGAACGAGATCTCCGCCCGGTTATGCCCGGCATTGAGCCGGATGGCATGTTCGGTCCACGGATCGATGTCCGCAGCCGTAACCTCTGACGCACCGGCCCTTGCTGCAGCGATGGCCACGAGCCCCGAGCCGCTTGCGAAATCCAGTACCCGCTTGCCCGCAACGCTTGCCGGATGATCGAGCACATAGCGGGCGAGCCCCTGCCCTCCCGCCCAGGCAAAGGCCCAGAACGGGGGCGGCAAGCCGATCTCTTCGAGTTCGGCTTCGGTCTTCTGCCAGAGCTCATGCACTTCGCTTGCGAGGTGGAGCTCGATCTCGGGCACGTGCGGCGGCCGGATCAGGCTCGTATTGGCAAGGATGAAGGCGACCGGGTCCGTCTTCATCTCAGGCGAGCGGGTCGTCGAGACCGCCCATTCGGCAGACTTCGATCCACTCCTCCTCCGTCACCGGCTGCACCGAGAGCCGCATGGAGGTGACGAGCGACATGGCTGCAAGCTTCGGGTTGGCCTTGATGTCCTTCAACGAGACCGGCTTCGGCATGTCCCTGACGGCGCGTATGTCCACGCAGTCCCAGCGGGCATCGCCATCGGCCGTCGAATCCGGATGCGAAAGCGCGCAGACCTCGGTAATGCCGACGATCTCCAGACCCTCGTTGGAATGGTAGAAGAAGCCCCTGTCGCCGATCTGCATGGCGCGCATGTTGTTGCGGGCGAGGTAATTGCGCACACCCGTCCATTCGGTGCCCTTCTCGCCCGCCGCCTTCTGCTGCTCCCAGGACCATTTGAATGGTTCGGACTTGTAAAGCCAGAACGCCATCTCAAGCCTCCGGATTGTTGAAGACCCAGTTGAAGGGCTTTACCTCGACCTTCTCGAACAGGCCGGCCTTGGCATAGGGATCGGCTGCCGAGATCGCCTGAGCCGCGGCAAGGTCGTCTGCCTTGACGACGACGAGACTGCCGCAGGGCTTGCCGTCCTGGTCGAGAAACGGACCCGCCATCTTCAGCGTACCCTCGGCATTGAGGCCGTTCAGCCATTCCACATGAGCGGGGCGGGTTTCCATCCGGACCGGGAGGTGACCGGGCTTGTCGGTGCAGAGAAAGGCAAAGAGCATGGCGAGTTTCTCCTTCATTCGGTCGTGATGGGCCGGCTCATCAGCTGATCGAGCGCGGTCGGGATATCGAGACGGCCGTCGATGATTGCGGCGACAGCTTCGGTAATGGGCATTTCGATGCCGAGGCCTTCGGCAAGGCGTGACGCCACGGAGGCGGCGAAGGCACCTTCCACAAGCTTGCCACCGGCGGCATCCATGGCCTCCCCGCGCCCGAGAGCGATACCGAAGCGCAGATTGCGGGACTGGTGGCTGGTCGCGGTCAGCACGAGATCGCCGAGGCCCGAAAGGCCGCGGATCGTATCCGCCTCCCCGCCAAGCGCGGCTGCCAGCCGGGACATTTCGGCAAGGCCGCGGGAGATCAGGGCCGCGCGGGCGCTGTCGCCGAGGCCGGCGCCTTCCACCATGCCGCAGGCTATGGCCAGCACGTTCTTCAGCGCGCCACCGAGCTGCACCCCGATAGGGTCTGACGAGGCGTAGAGCCGGAAGGTGCGGGACGAGATCATCCGCGCCAGCTCGTCGGCGAGCGCGAGGTCGGGTGCGGCGATCGCCATGGCGGTCGGAAGACCCTTGGCGATGTCGGCAGCGAAGCCGGGGCCGGACAGGACGGCGACAGGGTGCGCGGGCAGGTGCTTTTCGAGAACATGGCTCAGAAGCCATGTCGTTTCGCGGTCGATGCCCTTGGCGCAGGTGACGACGACGGCGCCCGGCTTCAGGAACGGGCCATAGGTTTCCGCTGCAACCCCATGGGCCTGGGACGGCATGACGAAGAGAACCGTTTCAGCATCCCGGAGCACCTCGGCTTCAGCGGAAAAGTCGAGACCCTCCGGCAGGTCGATCCCCGGCAAGGCCGCCTCGTGCCGCCGCAGAGATGCGAGATCTGCCATCAGCGAACGGTCGCGGCCGAGCAGCGTCACCCGTTCATGCCCGCCTTGTGCGATGACGCAAGCAAGCGCCGTCCCGAAGGCACCGGCGCCGATGACGACGCAGTGACGCCTGCCGCTCATGCCTTGGCTCCCCGCTTGCCGAAGCCGATCAGCGTTTCCGCCTTCTGGTCGAGCGGCCAGCGCGAACGCGGCTGAACGTCCAGAGTGTCAGCGGAAAGGCCGGTGGAAAGCCGTTCCAGACCAGCCCATGCAATCATGGCCGCGTTGTCGGTGCAGAGCACTTGCGGCGGCGCGATGAAGCGGAAGCCGGCCTTGGCGCAGAGCTCATCCAGCGTCGCCCGCAGCACCTTGTTGGCAGCGACGCCGCCGGCAACCACCAGTGCCGGTTCTTCCAGCTGAGGAAACTCGGTCCGGAACCGGTCGAGTCCACGGCCGATCCGGTCCTTGAGAGTCCGGGACACCGCGTGCTGGAAGGAGGCGCAGATATCCGCCACGTCCTGGTCCGTCAGCGGCTCCAGCGCGGTTGCCGCCTGCCGCACCGCCGTCTTCAGGCCGGAGAAGGAGAAATCGAGCCGCGCCTCGCCGACCAAGGGTCGCGGCAGGGCAAAGCGCTTGGGATCACCGCTTTTCGCCGCCCTTTCGACCGCCGGGCCGCCGGGATAGGGCAGCCCGAGCAGCTTCGCCGTCTTGTCGAAGGCCTCGCCGAGCGCATCGTCGATGGTGGTGCCCCAGCGTTCATAGTCACCGACGCCCCGCACCAGGATCAGCTGGGTATGCCCGCCCGAAACGAGGAGCATCAGATAGGGGAACGCAAGCCCGTCCGTCAGCCGGGCGGTTAGCGCATGCCCCTCGAGGTGGTTGACGGCGTAAAGGGGCTTGCCGGAGGCGAGCGCGAGCGCCTTGCCGGTCATCAGTCCGACGATCAGGCCCCCGATCAGGCCAGGACCGGAGGTTGCGGCGATCGCATCGAGACTGGCGAGCGGCCTGCCCGCCTGGAGGAGCGCCTCCTCGATCAGCGTGTCCAGCGCCTCCACATGGGCGCGTGCCGCGATCTCAGGCACCACCCCGCCATAGGCGCTGTGTTCTTCCAGCTGGCTCAGCACGACGTTGGACAGGATCTCTCCACGACCATCGGCATGGCGCAGCACGACCGCCGCGGCGGTTTCGTCGCAGCTGGTTTCTATCCCGAGAATGGCTTGGGCAGGCGTCATATGGCCTTCGTTGATTGCGATCAGGCGGAAAGCGGTTTACTGGAAACTCCGGTAACAATGGATGACTGCGGATGCAAACAAAACCTTTCCGGATCGGAACGCGCGGCAGCCCGCTTGCGCTCGCACAGGCCTATGAAACCCGCGACCGGCTGATGGCGGCTCATGGCATGGCGGCGGATCGCTTCGAGATCGTCGTGCTGTCCACAATGGGCGACCGGATCACCGACCGGTCACTCTCGGAAATCGGCGGCAAGGGCCTGTTCACGGAGGAGCTCGAGCAGCAGCTCCTGTCCGGAGATCTCGACTTCGCCGTCCATTCCTCGAAGGACATGCCGACGCGCCTGCCCGACGGCCTGCACATCTCCGCCTATCTGCCGCGCGAAGATCCCCGCGATGCCTTCGTGGGCCGTAGCGCCCCGAAACTCTTGGAATTGCCCGAAGGTGCAACGATCGGCTCGTCTTCCTTGAGAAGACAGGCGCTGATCCGGCGTCTCCGCCCCGACATCAACGTCATTACCTTCCGCGGTCTTGTCGATACGCGGCTGAGAAAGCTCGCAGAGGGGCAGGTGGATGCGACGCTCCTGGCGCTGGCGGGCCTGCGCCGCCTCGGCAAGCAGGACGTGCCGACCGAGATCCTTGACCCGGTGGAGTTCCCGCCGGCACCGGCCCAGGGTGCGATCTGCATCGAAAGCCGCATCGGCGACGACCGGGCCGACAGCCTGCTCTCGGCCATCAATGACCGCGCGACCTTCGACGCCGTGTCCTGCGAGCGGGCCTTTCTTTCGGCACTCGACGGTTCCTGCCGCACGCCGATAGCCGGCTACGCAGTCGTGTCGGGCGATCAGATCGCTTTTTCCGGCATGATCCTGACGCCCGACGGTGCGACATCGCATCGCATCTCCGCCGAAGGCAAGCGTGGTGAAGCCGAGCTCATCGGGATCCGTGCCGGCGAAGAGGTGCGTATGAAGGCGGGCCCGGACTTCTTCACGAGCTGGAGCTGACCGCCATGCGGGTGATCGTGACCCGGCCCGCGATTTCCGCCACTCGAACCGCCGCGAAGATCTTCGCTTTGGGGCACAAGCCCGTGCTGCTTCCGCTTTTCAAGGCGGAGCATAACCTTGATGCCGTGCTCCGCGCACTGGTGGAGCGGCCATCCGGCCTCCTGCTCACGAGCGCCGAAGCCGTGCGGTGTCTGAAAGAGGTCGGGGCAGCGGACGAAGCCTTTCGTACAATCCCGATCCATGCAGTCGGCGAGGCGACCGCAGAGGCGGCGAGGAACATCGGCTTTGTCAGCGTCAGCACGTCCGAAGGCAATGGCGAGGCACTCGCCAAACATGTCGCTGATATCCATGAACCGGACCTCCCTCCACTCCTTTATCTCGCCGGAGAACCGCGAAGCCCTGGACTTGAACGGGGACTTGAGGAACGTGGTATCTCCTTTCGCACCGTGACCGCCTATCGCATGACGGCCGTGCCGCACGCACCCGAGGAAATCGACATCCTCTTTGACGGTCCCACGATCGCTCTCCTCTATTCGCGGGAGGCTGCGCTTCGTTTCGCAGCGCTCCTGAACGGCAGAAGATCGGCGGCTTCACAGCTGCGTTCGATCCTATGCCTCAGCCCTGCCATTGCCGCCGCCTTGCCAACCAGTCTTGCGCCTTTGGCCCGCGCCGCAAGCGAGCCGCGGGAGGACTGTCTTCTGGCTCTTCTGCCGCCGGCCCGAGACTGAAGTCGACGAAAGCAAGCCGCGCTATTTCGCAGGCGGGCCTTTCCTTCGGGGGTGACAGCCTCTAATTTCATGAAGAGACAGAATGAATGAGGTTGTCATGGTTCAGGATCCTTCGTCTTCCCGCGATCAAGAAAAGGACGAGCCTGATGTTCTCGACCTGAAGGCCGAGCCGGGCGAACCGAAGCCGGAATACGGAGCGGAAACACCAGCAGCCGAACCACTCTCGGATGCCGCATCCACGCCTCGGGCAGAAGAGACGGTCGAGGAAAGGGCTGCTGAGCCAGAAGCGCCCTACTCCCCCTCCCCTGCTGCATCACCAGTGACCGCGCAAAGCAGCCCGTCCACGGCAGCGCTCGTCGGCGCCGGCATTCTGGGCGGCCTGATCGCGCTTCTTGCGGCAGGAAGCATGCAGTACGCAGGCTATCTTCCGGGCAGCGCCCCAGCCGCGGTGAGCGGATCTTCCGATGAGGTCGCAGGACTCCGTGCCGAGATAGACGGATTGAAGCAGCAGCTCGCGACCATTCCTGCCGAAGGGGCCGCTTCAGGCGATCTCGACAAGCGCATCGCTGCGCTCGAAAGCGAAATCGGCAAGAATGCGGGTCCGGATCCGGAAATCGCCTCCAGGCTGTCCGGCCTCGAGGAAAAGCTGGCGGCGCTCCAGTCCGCCTCGAACCAGGCGCAGACGGCCGACGGACAGAAGATCGACGACCTTTCGAGCCGCCTCGCGGAAGCTGAAAAAACGCTGAAGGAGCAGCCCGGCGAGGCCGCCGTTTCCCGCGCGATCGCGGCCACCTATCTGAAGGCCGCCGTCGACCGTGGCGACCCTTTCCTGACCGAGCTCGAAACCTTCGCGGCACTCGCGCCGCAGGACCCTGCGCTGCAGGACCTTCGCCCGCTCGCCGCCAGTGGCGTGAAGTCGAAGTCGACGCTGTCAGCCGAGTTCAACGGCCAGGCGAAGCTCATCCTCGACGCGGTCAACCAGCCCGTTGCAGGCGAAGGATTTACCGACCGGCTGTTGGCAAGCGCCCAGTCCCTGATCAGCGTCCGCCCTGTCGGCAATGTCGAGGGCACGGATGCGGGTGCAATCCTCGCCCGCATGGAGGACAAGCTCAAGAACGGAGACGTCAAGGGCGCCGCCCTCGAATGGGAAGGCTTGCCGGAAGCGGGCCGCAAGGCCTCGGAGAGTTTCAAGGCCGATCTCGACAAGCGCGCGAAGGCTGACGAACTGACCCGCGGGCTTGCCGAACGCAGCGCAACGCCCGCCTTGAATGCCGGTTGAGGAGCCTCAGATGATCCGTCTCTTCGTTTTCGTCCTCCTCGTCCTCGCTGCGGCCTCGGGCTTTGCCTGGCTGGCGGACCGGCCGGGCATGCTGACCATTCTCTGGCAGGGCCAGCAGATCGAGATGAGCCTGATGGTGGCCGTCTCGCTGTTTGTGATTACCTTCATCGCCGTGCTGTTTCTCTGGTGGCTCGTCCGCTCGCTCTGGACCTCTCCGAAGGCCGTGAGCCGCTATTTCCGCGCCCGCAAACGCGACCGCGGCTACCAGGCCCTTTCGACCGGCCTCATCGCCGCTGGTGCCGGCAATGCCCTTCTCGCCTCGCGCATGGCCGAGCGTACACGGGGCCTGCTCAGTGCCGACCAGGAGCCGCTGATCCATCTGCTCGAAGCGCAGACGGCGCTGATCCGCGGCGATCACGATGCCGCCCGCCGCAAGTTCGAGGCCATGGTGGAGGACCCGGAGACCCGTGAACTCGGCCTCCGCGGCCTTCACATGGAAGCCCGGCGCGCCGGAGCAGACGAAGCCGCAGAGCATTATGCCCGCCAAGCGGTCGAAAAGGCTCCCTATCTCCCATGGGCCTCGCAGGCCGTGCTGGAATACCGGACGAGAGCCGGCGATTTCGACGGTGCGCTCGACCTTCTGGCCAAGCAGCGTGCATCCGGCACCACCGGAGGACGCGATACATCTCGCGAGCGGGCTGTTCTTCTCACGGCCCGCGCCGCCTCGAAGCTCGATTCCGATCCCAAAGGCGCGCGCGACGATGCGCAGC
>CAMFHT010000029.1 GCA_945952245.1 uncultured Rhizobium sp.
GCAAGCTCACCTTCACCGGCTCCACCAATGTCGGCCGCATCCTGATGCGGCAGGCGGCGGACCAGATCAAGAAGCTCGGCCTCGAGCTTGGCGGCAATGCGCCCTTCATCGTCTTCGACGATGCGGATCTCGATGCCGCGGTCGAAGGCGCCATGGTCTCGAAGTACCGCAATGCCGGCCAGACCTGCGTCTGCGCGAACCGCATCTACGTGCAGGCCGGCGTCTATGACGCCTTTGCCGAAAAGCTCGCTGCCCGCGTGTCGGCGATGAAGGTCGGTGACGGTCTCGAAGCCGGCGTCAACACCGGCCCGATGATCGATGCCAATGCACTGGCCAAGGTGCAGGAGCATGTGGACGACGCCGTTTCCAAGGGTGCGAAGATCGCCGTCGGCGGCAAGCAGCCGGATCTCGGCGGCCTCTTCTACCAGCCGACAATCCTGACGGGCGTCACCTCCGATATGCTGGTCGCGCGCGAGGAAACGTTTGGCCCCGTCGCCCCGCTCTTCAAGTTCGAGACGGAAGAAGACGTGGTCGAAATGGCCAACAACACGGAATTCGGCCTTGCCTCCTACTTCTACTCGAAGGACGTTGCCAAGATCTTCCGCGTTGCCGAACAGCTGGAATACGGCATGGTCGGCATCAATACCGGCCTGATCTCCACGGAGGTCGCCCCCTTCGGCGGCATCAAGCAGTCCGGCACGGGCCGTGAAGGCTCGAAGTATGGCCTCGAGGATTATACCGAGCTCAAGTACATGTGCCTTGGCGGCATCGAGTAAGCGAGAGCGACGGATCAGGATTTGAAAACCCGGCTTTGCGGCCGGGTTTTTTCATGTGCGCTTTTCGGATCTGCCGAGATAGCCGGTGGCGGCAATGACGCCGGCGGCGACGCTCATGCCGGCAAGGACGTCAACCAGATAATGATTGGCGTGCGAAATGGCCGAGACCGCCATCAGCACGTTCAGCAGAAGAAACGGATAGCGCAGCAGCGTGACACGCCAGGCCGCCCAGGCGCAAAGCGTCGCCACCCCCGCATGGACGGAGGGAAAGGTAAGAATACCCTTCATGTGCACCGGGCTGAAGATGAAGCCCGGGTCGCTGCGCACGGCATGAAACTCATCGAGGAAGGCGAAGCCGTAATAGGCATTGATGTTCTTCAGGCTCGCCGGGTCCATGCCGTAGACCGAATAGGTGCCAAGTGCGGGAAACCAGATCGATACGAGGCTGGAGACGAAGCAGATCAGGCCGTAATTGATGACGAAGAGATAGGCACGGGGTTGCAGGCCGAAGATCATCAGGAGAATTGGCATGGCGAGAAGCTGGATGCCAAAGCTCGAATAGGCCGTCTGCAGGGCGACCGCGAGCCATGGATTTGCATCAACCAGGCGGATGAAATGCGTCCAGTCGAAGCCCAGAGCGCCGTCCATGGCGATCAAGGCCCCGTCTGCCATGGGCATGTTTGCGCCGATGGCGAGGTAAGTGGAGAGGCCGATCGGCACGGTGAGCGCCAGGCCGCAGAACAGGGCCTCGAGCGTTACCTTCAGCCCCGGCATGGACCGCCATTCACAGTACAGGATGCCGAGGATCAGGGGCGTGAAGACCACCAGCGACAGACGGCTTACCGCGATATAGTCCACCCTTAGCCCGGAAATGGCGCAGAGGATGACCATAAGCCCGTAGGAGCCGAGCAGGAAGGCATACATGCAGGTCCGCAACGGAACGGATTCAGGAAGAGCGGCCGCGGCCAGTCTGGCTGCCTCAGCCATCGGCGCGGCCCCCTCAGCGGGATTGTTTGCGCCGCGGTCAAGGCTACCGGCGTGATCCACGATGCTCACGATGTTGCGTCCTTCCCCTTTCGACCCATCTCGGTGCGACTATTGCGGGAAGAGGCTGAAGCGATCCTTAATCGGGCAATGCCTTGGGGGACAAGGTTAAAAAAGAGCCGCCGCCCACGGTCGCGCGGGCGGCGGCTCGATTGATCGCAATGCAGGACCGGATCAGTCCTTGGCACGCTCCACATAGGAGCCGTCTTCCGTCATGATGACGACGCGGGTGCCTGCGGTGATGTGCGGCGGAACGAGGGTGCGGACGCCGTTGGAGAGGATCGCGGGCTTGTAGGAGGACGATGCCGTCTGGCCCTTCACGACCGGTTCCGTCTCCGTGATTTCGAGCGTCACGTGGCGCGGCAGTTCGACGGCAAGGGCTACGCCTTCGTGGATCGAGAGGATGCAGCTCATGCCTTCCTGCAGATAGGCCTTCATGTCGCCCATGGTCTCGACGTCGACGACGAGCTGGTCGTAGTTTTCCGGGTTCATGAAGTGGAAGCCTTCACCGTCCTCGTAGAGGAACTGGTAGGGACGGTCTTCAACGAAAGCGCGCTCGACCTGCTCGGTCGTGCGCCAGCGTTCGGAGACCTTCACGCCGTCGACGATGCGGCGCATGTCGACCTGGGTGACCGGCGTGCCCTTGCCGGGGTGAAAGTTCTGGGCAGTCAGGACCACGTAGAGCTTGCCGTCCACTTCGACGACATTGCCCTTGCGGAGCGAAGAGGCGATGATCTTTACCATAAGACTTCCTTGTCAGTGTCTTGATCGCATCGTAGAGGACTGGATCAAGACGTCCCCCGGAAAACGCGAATTCTTGATTTCCGGGCGCAAGTACCGCAAATCGGCATAAATTGCCAGCCTTGCATTCACGGAAGCGCGAAGAAACCGCATGAACAACGCCCTTTCCCCCTGGTGGACCCCCGACGTGCACGCCGACCGGCGGCCGTTCCTGATCGGGCGCAATTCCATCCAGGCCGCATTCCGTCTCTTCTTCGCACGCCGCGACTTCGTGGAGGTCGATACCGCAACGCTCCAGGTCTCGCCGGGCAACGAGGCGCACCTGCATGCGTTCGGAACCGAAGCCATCGACAATGCCGGGGAGCGGCATCCGCTCTACCTTCATACCTCGCCGGAATTCGCCTGCAAGAAGCTGCTGGCGGCGGGCGAGAAACGTATTGCCTGCTTCGCCCATGTCTACCGCAACCGCGAGCGCGGGCCGCTGCACCACCCCGAGTTCACCATGCTCGAATGGTACCGCGTGGACGAGACCTATGAGAGCCTGATGGCCGACAGCGCCGAACTCATGGCGCTTGCGGCGGAAACCGTCGGCGCAATCCGTTTCTCCTGGCGCGGCCAGGAGGTTGACCCGTTTGCAGAGGCAGAGCGGCTGAGTGTGGCAGAAGCCTTCGACCGGTATGCCGGCATCGACCTGCTCCGCACCGTCTCGGCCTCGGGCGAGACCGACCGGGAGGATCTCGCGGCGCAGCTCGCTCACGCCGGCATCCGCCATGCCGCTGACGACACCTGGGCGGATCTCTTCAGCCGCGTGCTGGTGGAAAAGATCGAGCCCAATCTCGGTTTCGGCCGGGCGACCATTCTGTACGGCTATCCCGTCAGCGAGGCGGCTCTGGCGCGGCCTTCGGCGGAGGATCCGCGGGTGGCCGAACGCTTCGAGCTCTATGCCTGCGGGGTGGAGCTTGCCAATGCATTCGGCGAACTCACCGATGCGGACGAGCAGCGTCGGCGCTTCGAAATGGAAATGCGCGAGAAGCAGCGCGTCTATGGCGAGACCTATCCGCTGGACGAGGATTTCCTGGCGGCGCTTCGCCACATGCCGCAGGCCTCGGGTATCGCGCTCGGTTTCGACCGTCTCGTCATGCTGGCGACGGGCGCGCGCCGCATCGATCAGGTGATCTGGGCGCCGGTCGCGGAAACCGGGAGAGGGGCGTGAGCGCGCGGACGATCACCACGGCCAAAGGGCTCGTCTCTGCCGGCCTTGTCTCCGCCGATCGGCAAACCGAAGTCGAGGCGGTGGCGGAGCGCTATGCGATCGGCGTTACGCCCGAGATGGCGTCGCTGATCGAGCGAGCCGACGATCCCATCGGCCTGCAATTCCTGCCGCTTGGCCAGGAACTCGTCACCCTGCCCGAGGAGCGGGCAGATCCGATCGGAGACCATGCCCACAGTCCCGTCGAGGGTATCGTGCACCGCTATCCTGACCGGGTGCTGCTCAAGGTGCTGCATGTGTGCCCCGTCTATTGCCGCTTCTGCTTCCGCCGGGAAATGGTTGGGCCTGCGGGCGACGGAACATTGAGCGGCGAGCGCCTCGCGGCGGCGCTCGATTACATCGCCGCCCATGATGAAATCTGGGAAGTCATCCTGACCGGCGGTGATCCGCTGATGCTTTCGCCGCGCCGGATGGCCGAAATCTTTGTGGCGCTCGACCGGATACCGCATGTTAAGGTCGTTCGCCTCCACAGCCGCGTGCCCGCAACGGCACCGGACCGCGTGAACGACGAGATGGTGAACGCGCTGGCCGCGTCCGGAAAAGCTGTCTATCTCGCCGTCCACGCCAACCATCCGCGCGAATTCACGGCTGCAGCCCGGGCCGCTATCGGACGTCTGTCGAAGGCAGGGGTCACCCTTCTCAGCCAGACTGTCCTTCTCCGGGGCGTGAACGACGATCCCGACGTGCTGGCAGAGCTGATGCGCGCCTTCGTCGAAAATCGCGTCCGGCCCTATTACCTGCACCACCCCGACCTCGCGCCCGGAACATCCCATTTCCGGCTGTCGATCGAGGAGGGAAGGGCAATCGTCGGCGCCCTTCGGGGCCGTGTTTCAGGTCTCTGCCAACCAACATATGTGCTCGACATCCCGGGCGGCCATGGCAAGACGCCACTGGCCCGCGAGACGGTGCGGGATCTCGAAAACGGACGGTTCGAGGTCACCGACTACCGCGGCATCCGGCACACCTATCCCCCTGCTTCCCCCTGAATCGCCGATATGGGGGGCGGCCAGCGTACAAACCCAAGAAGTTGCACTTCCCCTGGAGATGACAAAGATCAATTCTGGTCCATATCCCATTGATGATGCGGTGGGAGCGGAAGACCGAATGCCTTCTCCGCTCTCGACCGAAGCCCCGAGGGGCACAGGCCGGAGAAAAGCAGATGGCACTGACCTTGCGCCAGATCGATGCATTCAGGGCAGTCATGCTGCTCGGCACGTTGACCGAGGCGGCCCAGCATCTCGGTATTTCGCAGCCCGCCATCAGCCGCCTGATCGCCGATCTCGAGGACGAGATCGGCTTCAAGCTCTTCGACCGCAGCGGCCGGCGGGTGGTGCCGACTGCGGAAGCGCAGATGCTGGTGGACGAAGTGCGCCGTGCGCTCGTGGGTCTCGACCAGATCAAGGAAACGGCCCTCGAGATCGGACGGCTCCGCTATTCGCGGCTCAGGCTGATCACCGTGCATTCGATCGCCTCCACCATCATGACCGATCTCATAGACGCCTTTTCGCGGGATTATCCCGACACGCTGATCTCGCTGGAGGTGCAGCACACGGACGCCGCGGTCGAATGGGTCGTTTCGCAGCAATGCGATCTGGGTCTCGTTCTCGCCGTGCCGGAAAGCCCGGCGCTCGGCAGCCGGGCGCTCACGGTCGGTCCGGCAGAGGCTATCCTGCCCATTGGTCACAAGCTTGCGGCCAGGGACAGGATCACGCCGCAGGATCTCGAAGGGGAAAGCTTCGTCTCCTTCCGCCCGGACTCGATCTTTCGCGCGCGGGTGGATCAGATCTTCCTGCGGGCCGGCATCGATCGGGCACTGCGCTATGAAGCGCGGACCATGGAGGCGGTCTGCAGTCTGGTTGCTGCGGGCCTTGGCGTTTCGATCGTCGGGCCGCTGGGCTCCCGCTCCCGCCATCTCTCCGGCCACCGCTTCGAGGTCCGGCCCTTCGAGCCGAAGCTCGACGTGGAGCTTTCTCTGATCTGGTCGACGCATCGCCCCCTGCCGGTCATAGCGCAGAAGTTCCTCGACCTTGCGAACGCGGCCTTTGCCTGACTTTTGCTTCATAACGAAACGGGGGCAGGGACAAGATCCAACGGGCACAACGGTCGGCGGTTTACCGCAATTCCAGCTTTTACTTGCCCTTTGGCAGTAAAACATGGAATCCTCCAGATGTTTCTCAGGAAGCGTTAACGACGGCACTTGTCAAAATTTTATGGTTTCCCGCGTAGACCGGTTCCGGCGAGAACAGATCTGGCATCAGCGTGTATGAAACGCCGCGAGGGAGCACATGAACACCACCATCCGTGAACTTTTGTCGAAACTCGGCAATCTGCCGGTCGCCGTGGACCAGCTGGCCGACGATGCCGATCTCTATACGGCAGGCCTTTCCTCGTTTGCCTCGGTGCAGCTGATGCTGGGGCTGGAAGATGCCTTCGACATCGAGTTTCCCGACAATCTTCTCAACCGCAAGTCCTTCGCCAGCATTGCGGCGATCGAGGCGACGGTGGAGCAGATCATCGCCGGCAGAAAGGTCGCCTGATGAACATCGCGGCCCAGATCGGACAAGCGAGTTTTGGCGAACGGGCCGCACGGGTCGCGGCCATTGCCCGCGCCCATGCAGATCAGGTGGACAAGGAAGGGCGCTTCCCTCGCGAGGCGGTCGATGCCATGGTCGTCGAGCGCCTGCTCGGCATCCAGGTACCGCCATCCCACGGAGGCGAGGGCGCGACCTTCAGCGACATCGCAGAACTCTGTTCGATCATCGGCCAGGCCTGCGCCTCGAGCGCCATGATCTTCGCCATGCACCACATCAAGCTGTCCAGCCTGGTGGAGCACGGCCCGGAAAGCCCCTGGCACAGCACCTTCATGCGACGCGTCGCGGGTGAACAACTGCTGCTCGGCTCGGCAACGACGGAAGGCGGCATCGGCGGCAATCTCCGCAATTCGATCTGCGCGATCGAGGTTGCCGACGGGATCTGCCGGCTGGAAAAGGACGCGACCGTCATTTCCTATGCCTCCTATTCCGATGCAATCCTGATCACGTCCCGCAGCCACAAGGATGCGGCGCCGTCCGACCAGGTCATGACCGTGTTTCTCAAGGACCAGTACACGCTGGAGCGCACCCATGTCTGGGATACGCTCGGCATGCGCGGCACCTGTTCCGACGGCTTCCTGTTCAAGGGCGAGGCGCCCGCCGAGCAGATCTTTCCGAGCCCGTTTGCGGAAATCGCCGCCCAGTCCATGCTTGCGGCCTCGCACCTGCTCTGGAGTGGTGTCTGGTACGGCATTGCCGCCGATGCGGTTGCCAAGGCGCAGGCCTTCGTCCGTGCCGCCGCACGCAAGTCGCCGGGGCAGACGCCGCCGGGCGCACTGCGGCTCGCGGAAATTTCCAACCAGCTGCAGATGGTGCGCTCCAACATCATCGCCGGCCTGAAGACCTACGAAGATGCCAAGCGCGATCACGAGAAGCTCTCCTCCATGGGCTTTGCGGTCGCCATGAACAACATCAAGATCTGCTCGTCGGAGACGATCCTGACCATCATCAACGGCGCCATGCTGATCTGCGGCATCATGGGCTACAAGAACGGCACGCCATTCAGCATCGGCCGGCATCTGCGCGACGCGCATTCCGCGCAGCTGATGATTTCCAACGACCGCATTTACGGCAACACGTCCTCGATGCTTCTCGTGCACAAGCAGGACACGTCACTTCTGGGGTGAGCTATGGACATGCAGGTTTCCTTCCTCGACCGTCTCTTCGACGCGGGGCTTCTCATCGATACGGGCGTTGACGGTCTCTATGGCCGCTCAGGCCAGTTCGAGGACGTCATTTCCGCTTTCGAGCGGCTGATCGACCGCACGGGCGGTGCCGATGGCGCCGAGGCGATCCGCTTTCCGCCGGGCATGAACCGCGCCAATTTCGAGACCAGCGGCTACATGAAGAGCTTCCCGCAGCTCGCTGGCACGATCCACTCCTTCTGCGGCTGCGAGCTCGACCACGTGAGCCTGCTCAAATGCATGGAAGAGGGCGGTGACTGGACGAAGACCCAGGAAGCCACCGACATCGTGCTGACGCCAGCCGCCTGCTATCCGCTCTATCCGGTCGTCGCCCGCCGCGGCGCGGTGAAGGACGAAGGCCAGCTCTACGACCTGCAGTCCTATTGCTTCCGCCACGAGCCCTCCAAGGATCCGGCCCGCCAGCAGCTCTTCCGCATGCGGGAATACGTCTTCATGGGTCCCGAGCCCGAGGTCATGGCCTTCCGCCAGCGCTGGATGGACCGCGGCACCGACATGATGAAGTCGGTTGGCCTGCCGGTCGAGATCGACGTGGCGAACGACCCCTTCTTCGGCCGTGCCGGCCGCCTGCTCGTCAACAACCAGCGCGACCAGAACCTGAAGTTCGAGCTTCTGATCCCGATCACCTCGGTCGAAAAGCCGACGGCCTGCATGAGCTTCAACTACCACCAGGACCAGTTCGGCCTCAAATGGGGTTTGCACTTCAAGAATGGCGAGCCGGTCCACACGGCCTGCGTCGGCTTCGGACTGGAGCGCATCGCGCTTGCGCTCTTCCACACCCACGGCCTCGACGTGAAGGAATGGCCGGACGGCGTGCGCGAGACGCTCTGGGGCTGATGCATCGATGACCGCCGTCTTCCCCGGGCTCGATCCCGCGAGCCACAGGCCCCATGCCCTGCACGATCAGGAACGCATGTGGCCGGAAACCAATTGCTATGCGGATCTCTGGATCGAGGTGGTGGCAGCGCTCGGACTGCCGCCGGAAGCCATGTTCGGATTCACGCTCACCCAGGATTTCGAAGGCGACCAGATGACCTTCTTCAAGGTGCCGCTGGAAGATCTCGAAAGCCTCTACGGCATCCGCTGCACCGAGCTTGCGATCTTCGACCGGCTGGAGGGCCACGTGGCGGAGCAGATCCGCCGCGGCAGGCTCTGCCTGGTCGAGATGGACAGCTTCTACATGCCCGATACCCATGCGACGGGCTACCGCAAGGAGCATGGCAAGACGACGGTCGGCATCAACAGGCTCGATGTCGAGAACCGGGTGATGGACTATTTCCACAATGCCGGTTTCTTCCGCGTCGAGGGCGAGGACTTCGACGGGCTCTTCCAGCTCCACCTCGAAGAAACGGATCCGCCCTTCCTGCCCTATACGGAGTTTGCCAGGCTCCCGAACGTCAAGCCATCCGAAGAGGCGATCCGGAGGGAGGCTAGACGCCTGCTCGCCCGGCATTTTTCCCGCCGGCCCGCAGCCAATCCCATACGCGCTTTCGCGGCCGAGTTCCCGCGGCAGGTGGAAGCGGTGGCGGAGCGGCCCTTCGGCTTCTTCCACAAATATGCCTTCAACACGCTGCGCCAGCTCGGCGCGAATTTCGAGCTCGCGTCCAGTCACCTCAACTGGCTCGATGCGTCCTCCTTCGGCGACGCCGCGGCGCAGGCGGCGCGCATTTCCGAGGTGGCGAAGAGCGTGCAGTTCCAGCTTGCCCGTGCGGTTACGCGGAAGAAATTCGATCCGCTCGCAAGTGCCCTTGATCCCGCTGCGGAAGCGTGGGACGAGCTCATGGGCGCGCTTTCCAGCCGCATCGGGTGATGCGCGCGCGCCTCGCATAGTGCAGAGGGGATCTTGATGCAGCGCCTTTCCACCGTGGGAGCAGACCTCGTGCCGCTCGATGCCGGCTGGCGGATGACCTCTTGCCCGGCCGATGCCTTCGAAGGTCCGGAGCAGGCGCTTGCCGCTGAGGACTGGCTCGACGCTCCCGTGCCCGGCACGGTGGCAGAGGCGCTGGAGCGGGTCGGCAGGTTCGACCGCGCGCATCCGATACCGCTTCAGGACCAGGATCACTGGTATGTGCTCGACCTCGAAGAGGCGCCGGGTGACGTGATCCTGCGCTTCGGCGGTCTCGCCACCATGGCGGACATCTATTTCAGCGGTAAGAAGTTGCTTACCGTTGAAAGCATGTTCGAAAGCCATGATGTGCCGGTAACGCTGACCGGCAGGGATCGTCTTGCCATCCGCTTCCGTGCCTTGACGCCTGCGCTCGAAAGCTCCGGTCCCCGTGCGCGCTGGCGTCCACGCATGATGGATCATCAGGGGCTGCGCCTCGTCCGCACCACGCTTCTCGGTCACATGCCCGGCTGGTGTCCCGATGTACAGGCAGTCGGCCCCTATCGTGCTGTCTCGCTGATCAGGCCAGGCAAGGTGCAACTGCGGGAGCTTGAACTTCATGCTTCGCTCGCGGGAGCTGATGTCGGTATTCTCGAGCTGCGGTTCCTTGCCGGGAGTGGCGAGGATTTCGTTCTTGCTTGCAATGGCCTCGAGGCCGGTGCCGAGAAGCAACCTGACGGCACATACCTTGCCCGTCTGCAGCTCCCTGGTATCGAACCATGGTTTCCTTACACGCACGGAAAGCCAGCCCTCTACTCGGTCGTTCTGAAGGCAGGCAGCGACGTTTTCGATCTCGGCCGCACCGGCTTCCGGTCCATCGCCATCGACAAGGGCGATGACGGCAAGGGTTTCGGCCTCCTCGTCAATGGCGTCCCCGTCTTCTGCCGCGGCGCGGTCTGGACGAATGCGGATATCGTCCGGCTTCCGGGCGGCGAGGAAAACTACCGTCCGCTGCTGGAGCAGGCATCAGCCGCCGGCATGAACATGATCCGCATCGGCGGCACCATGACCTATGAGAGCCCGGATTTCTTCCGGCTCTGCGATGAACTCGGCCTCCTCGTCTGGCAGGACTTCCAGTTCGCCAATTTCGATTATCCCGTGAAGGACGAAGCGTTTCGCGCGCATGTGGAACGGGAAGTGGCCGACCAGCTGCTGCCAATCACGGCCTCGCCCTCGCTCGCCGTGCTGTGCGGCGGCAGCGAAATGCATCAGCAGGCGGCCATGCTCGGCCTGCCCCCGATGATCTGGGAGGGGCCGCTGACACAGGAGCTCCTTCCCGGCCTTGCCGCCCGCTACAGGCCCGACGTGCCCTATGTTCCGAACGCGCCTTTCGGGGGTGCCATGCCGTTTTCGCCGAACGAAGGCGTCACGCACTATTACGGCGTCGGCGCCTATGAACGGCCGATCGAGGATGCGCGCCGGGCGAATGTGCGCTTCTCCGCGGAATCGCTCGCCTTCTCGCAAGTCCCTTCAGCGCGCACCCTCGAACGGCATCTACCGGTACCCGCCGTCCACGACCCGCGGTGGAAGGCGCGCGTGCCGCGCGACAGGGATGCCTCCTGGGATTTCGAGGATACCAGGGATTTCTATCTCCGCGAACTCTACGGCTTCGACCCTGCCCGCCTGCGCCGGGAAGATCCGGTTCGCTATCTGGATTTTTCCCGGGCCGTGACGGGCGAGGTTTCGGAGGCGGTCTTCGCGGAGTGGCGGCGGGTCGGGTCCTCCTGCCGGGGCGGTCTCGTCTGGACGCTGAAGGATCTGCTGCCCGGCGCGGGCTGGGGCGTGATCGATGCAACGGGCGAGCCGAAGCCCGTCTATCATGCGCTGGCACGGGCCTTTCGCCCTGTGCAGATCCTGCTAACGGACGAGGGAACCAACGGGCTCGACATCCACGTCATCAACGAGAAGAGCGAGGCGCTGGAGGCTGTCATCGAGATCGCCTGCCTGCGCGACGGCAGGCAGCCCGTGGTTTCCGGGCGCAGGGCGCTGTCGCTTCTCCCGCGTGAGGCGCTGCGGATGGCTGCGACCGATCTCTTCGGCGCCTTTTTCGACACCACCTATGCCTTCCGCTTCGGCCCGCCCTCCCACGACGTCACTGTCGCACGGTTGAAGACGGCGGACGGCGATCGGGTTCTGGCGGAGGCTTTCCATTTTCCGCTCGGAAGGTCCGCCGCTCTCCATCCCGCAGAGATCGAGGCGAGCCTCCTACAGGATGATCGCGGCTGGTCGTTGAGGCTGACTTCGGACAGGCTCGCCCAGTCGGTCTCTATCGAAAGCGAGACGCATCGGGCTGCGGACGACTGGTTCCATGTCGCGCCCGGCCTGATGCGGGAGATCCGTCTCGTGGCCCGCCCCGGCACGGCTGCCGATGCCTTGCCGGCAGGCACGATCCGCAGCCTGGGCGCGCGGCAGACCTGGTCTTTCTGAAGCGCGGTTTGCGATCAGGCGTCCGGCTTGAACTGCCTCGCCATTTCCAGCACCTCCTGGACGAAGACCTCCCGCGCGTCCGCAGTCGAAAGATTATGGTCCGTCCCTGCCAGGAAGCGCAGCGAGACGTTGCGGTAGCGGCTTATGTTGCGGCCGCCCTCGCCGAAATGATGGTTGAGGTGCGCAAGACCTGGGTCATCGTCCGCGTAGAGAAGGCTCAGCGGTACCTTGCGGGCTTCCAACGCATCGAAGGCGCCATGTACTTCCCGATACTCCCGGGAGAGGAAGGGGAAAAGCCGCAACACGGTTTCGGAGGCGTGCAGGGCCTTCTTGGCGAGGCCACGGGAGACATTGATGACTGCGTGCTTCAAGGCAATTTCGCCCGAGAGCATGCGCTTCCACGTGGAGCCGCGGAACAGCATGGTGCCATAATTGCCGAGCGGCTTCGGCACGAAGCGCAGGAGATCCTCGACGCTCTGCGTGCCGTCCCAGTAGAAGACGAAGGGATTGGCACTTACGGCGCCGCTGAGCCGCTTGTCATCGAGGAGGCTGCGGAAGGCAAGGTAACCGCCGCTGCAGCGCCCGGCAATGATCGCCGGCATCAGTCGCCGCTTCTCCAGGACGTCCAGAGCAGCCGTCACGTCGAGCGCCTGCGCGGGCGAGTAGAGGATCTGCTCTGGCGCGCCTTCGAGCGGCGGGCTGTCGCTGGTATTGGCGCTGTCGAAGCGGATCGAGGCAATGCCTTCGCGCGCCAGCCGGCGAGCCGTCTCGACGCCGATCCGCCCCCAGCCGGCGCTTGGATGATAGGCGGTGGAGAGTATGATGGCGGTCGCACCCCGGCGCTTGCCATCCAGAGGAAGGCAGAGCGTCGCCGCGAGCCGGCCGTTCGGACCGATCAGCAGCGGAAGCTCCACATAGCCATCGCCGGAGAGGCGGGGCTGGAGGTCGGGCTTCGTTAATGGCTGCGACGGAGATTCCTTCGCAAGCCCGCCGATCCAGTCGCGCAGGGCAGCACTCAGCGCCTCCGGCTGTTCGGAGAAGTTGAGGTTGGAGACGAGCTTGTCGTAGCCTTCGTAAGGTGCAGCGGTAACCGCCATGCCCTTGTCGGAGGCTTGCTTTGCAAACTCCTGTTCGGTGCCTCTCTCAGGCCTGGCGGCGACGAAGAGCTTCTCCGCCGGCAGCGGCAGGCAGGCGGCAAGATCGACCTTGCGCAGATCCCCGCAGATGCCGTCGGGCAGGCGGAAGCCGGAAATCCAGAAGCCGCGGCCCTCCTTCAGCTCCCTTTCCGGATCCGGCTTGCCATCGGTGATGCGCGCCCACATGGACAATTCGCGGAGATAGAGCCGCCCGGAGAGAACAGGCGCCAGCAGGGCCATGCCAGAAAGCGGGCCGATGCGCTCCGCGACCGAGGCCACGAGCGGGGCGCCAAGTCCCTGCGCCACGACCGCAATCTTTCTGGCGCCGGAAAGTCGGCGGAGTTCATTGGCCGCTTCAACGATTGCATCCTGCCACACGGAGAGCCGGGTATCCGGGGGCACGTCCAGCGCATTGCCGGTGCCGGGGAGATCGAACCGCAGGCTGGCCGTGCCGGCCTGTGCGAGGTCGTCTGCCAGCACGCGCCAGAACTTGCGTACACTCAGTTCCTCGAAACCCCAAGGGCTGACAAAGAGGACCGCCTGACGGGATGATGACCCCTTCGCCGCCCGGAAGAAACCGGAGCAGGCGCCGAAGACGACCGGCGAAGCGGCAAGCGTTTCCGCCGGCGGATCACTGGTTTTGGCTATGGCGAGATTGTCCACGCTCATCCGGCCTCCCGTGTCCGTAGCGGTTCACCGGCGACGAAGGAGGCGAAGGCCGCGACCGCGCTTGAAAGCTGGCGCGGCAGGCGATGCGCAAGCATGGCCAATGCCTCAGCATCCTTTCGGGGTACGGCCTTCAGCAGCCGGAGCATGAGGAAATAGATGAGCGCTCCCGCAAGGATCGCAAGGCCCGTCGCCACGAGCCCGTCCGTCGCCCCGACGATCAGATGGGCAACGACAGCGCAGGCGGCGGCCGCGAGCGAGAGCTTGGCGAGCGACATGGTCATGCCCTTCAGAGATCCCTCGAAATCCATCTGCCGCGCCATCATCACGCTGATGAGGAGAAGCATGACGATGCGGGCGACTGCAGCGCCTTCGCCGCCATAGGCCGGCACCAGGACGAAACAGCCGAGGCAGATGGCGATAGAGCCGAAGATACCGATGCGAAGGCGGGCGCGTTCCTTGCCGATCGCGTAGATGTATTTGGTGCTGACCTGGGTGAAGACGGAGATGGGTGCGGAGAGCGCGAGCAGCGCGACGATCATGCCCGCGGGTGCGAAATCGTCGCCGAAGATGTCCTTCACCACTTCCGTCGATATTGCCGCAAGCCCGAAGCCCATGGGCAGTGTGATGTAAGCAAGGATGCGGATCACGTCCTCGAAGAGGTGCACCGGCAGGCGGGTGCTGCCGCGCTGGTGGGCAAGCTCCGTATAATATGGCACGAGCGAGCCCGAAAGCTGCACGGGCAGTTGCAGCGCCAGATTGGCGAGCGTCAGCCCGATTGCATAGAAGCCGACCGTATGGATGCCCTGGAAGTGCTGCAGGAAGGCGAGTTCGATGCGGTTCAGGAAGACGGATTCGATGATGGTGCCGAGCGAGATCGTCATCGAGGCCCTGGCAAGGTCCACCGGCCGCGCGCCGCAGGCATTCGGCGGCACGGCCAGCACGCCGAGGGCGTAGATGAAGAACACCGAATAGCTCGCCACATAGCCGGCCAGCGCTCCGGCGGCGCCATAGGAGAGGGCACCGGCGACGGTGACGCCAAGCTGAAACAGGGATGCGACGATGGTGAGGCGGAAGAAATGGTCCGGCCTCTGCTCGCCGATCAGATAATTGACGATGAGCGTACCGATCGTCTGCAGCACGAAGAGAATGCCGGTGATGACGGTCAGACTTCCCGTTCCGACGGCCCATCGGGTGTTCGCGGTCTCGAGCGTGATCAGGAAATAGCCGCAGAGGAAGACGAGCACGGCAACCAGCACGAACTGGGCGAGATAGGCGGCGAAGGCCCGGCGCTGCCGCTGGTCATAGCCCTGTTGTTTCAGTTGCGGCAGCATGCGCGGCAAAAGAACGTCATTGCCGAGGCCGGCGATCATCGTGCCTGTCGTCGTCAGCCAGAAGGCGAAGGCGACGATGCCGTTGGCTTCAGGCCCGAGCAGACGCGCGGTGATGATCGAGCAGATGAAGCCGGTAACGAGCATGGTCATGCCGGCTGCGGCGTTGAAGATCGACTTGCGGACGAGTGTTCCTGCCATTGTCCTTCCCTCACCACACCGGAAGGGCAAGCGCGGGGTGCGCCCGGCGATAGGTTTCGACATAGGCATCGGACACGGAGGCCCAGGAATAGGGCAGGGTCTCGCGCATGAAATCCGTGCGCAAAGTGCTGCCCGCTGCTTCCAGTCGCGAATAGCTGGTTTCGACCGCTCGCGCTGCCACTTCGGGTGCGGTAAAATCCGTAAGCGTCATTGGGGCATGCCGGGCAGCGAGCTGGCGGTAGGCTTCATTCGCGTTCAGGACCGGCATCAAGCCCGCGCTCATCGCCTCGATCGCCACGAGGCCGAAGCCTTCGTATTCGGACGCAGACAGGAAGAGCGAGGCCTGCCCGATCAGATCGGCAACTGCTGCATTCGGCAGGCCTATGTGGAGACTTACGGATGTCTCGACGCCAGCCTGAGCGATCAGCCTCCTCAGATCCGCTTCGCTGAAATCGGAGGGCACGCCGATGATGTCGAGATGCCAGTCCGGGTCCCGCGCTGCCAGTACACGCATGGTGGCGACGAGGTTTTCCAGCCGCTTGTTGACGGAAAAACGACCGATGGTGACCGCACGCTTTACCGGGGTTGGGCTCGCGCGGTCTGCAAACTTCGAGAGGTCGGCACCGTTCTCGATGGTAACGGTGCGGCCCTGCGCGATCTGGGCAAAGGTTTCAGTATCGGAGGCGCTGCAGCAGACGAGCTGGCGATAGCCGAGGCAGGAGAGGCGGGTCGCGGTTCGGAACCAGATTGCCTTGATCAGGGCGTGCTTCTTCGTGTGGAAGAAGCCGCCATGGGTGGTGGCCACCAGCGGCTTGCCATGCAGGGCCCGGGTCCAGCTCAGGAAGTCGAAGAAGAAATCGACGGCATGCACATGCACGAGGTCGGCATCGCGGATGTGATTGAGCACCGAGGGAGCCACGGGATAGCGGGTCGATCCCTTCCAGGCAATGCGCACCACCTCGATGCCATCGATCACCTCGCGCTCCGGCAAATGCCGGGACGGATCGGAAAACAGCCTGTCCAGCGTGACGACGCGGATCGAGAAGCCCCGGGCTATCAATTCCCGGCTGAGGTTATAGACCACGTCTTCCAGCCCGCCACGGTTTGGCAGGAACTGGCGGACGACGTGGACGATCAGCGGACCTCTGGCTTTCGGGATCGGCGCGTGCAAGGGCTGAATTCCGGTTTCATGAAACATCTCAAGACCTTCTGTCCTGGACGGCTACCAGAAATGCGCTTCAACCCTTAAGATCGCGTTTAAGTATAAGGGAATCCAAGGGGACTTGTTCATAGGGTTGCGGAAGTCCAAATCCGAAGCCCTGCAGAAGATCGATGCCGAGGTTCTTCAGCACTTCCGCGTGGTCGGCAGACTGTACGCCTTCGGCAGTCACCGTCATGCCCAGCGAATGGGCGAACTTCACGAGCCCGTGCAGGAGCTGCAACTGCTCCTGATCGGCGACGAGCGGCCAGATCAGTCCGGCGTCCAGCTTGATGCGGTCCGGGCGGACGCGCATGAGCGCGATCAATGATGTATCTTCGCCGTCGATGCCGCAGGCGGCAACTTCGAAGCCCAGCTGCCGGATGTCGCGCAGCCGGGCAAGCAGGATTCCCTCCGCAGCGCCCATCATCGCGGTCATGCGGACCTCGAAGCCGATCTGCCCCTTCGGCAGCCGCAGGGCCCGCAACTCTTCGAGAAGCCCGGCTGCACGCAGGCGCTCCTCGGACAGGTTGAGCCAGATCGTCGGCACGGACCGCCCCTGGCCCTGCCAGCGGGTCTGGTCGGCGATCACGCAATCGAGCATGTGCCGGTCGAGCGCCGCCATCTCGCCGCATTCGCGGGCAAGCGGCAGGATTTCCTCCGGCATCAGGATGCCGCGCGTCGGATGGTGCCAGCGCACCAGCGCTTCGAGGCCGCGGATCGCATGGCCCCGCGCATCGACCGCCGGCTGGTAATAGGGACGGATGGCCTGGGTGCCGATCGCATCCTTCAGTTCGTCTGCAAGGCGTCGGCAGCCGGAGGACCGCTCATCGAGTTCCGGCGTGAAGAAGGAGAGGCGGTTGCGGCCAAGCCGCTTTGCCTCGTAGAGCGCCTGGTCGGACTGGCGCAGCAGTGCCGGGATGTCGCGGCTCGTGTTCCACGCTATTCCGATCGAGGCGCCGACGGCGAAATGACCGCTGCTGAGATCCGTGCCTCTGGCCATGGTGGCCAGGATGGCTTCCGCCCGATGGCGAAGGTCCTCTTCCGTGCCGAAATTCACGGCCATCAGAATGAACTCGTCGCCGCCCATGCGCGCGGCAAAGTCACCCGGCCGGCTCGCCTCCTGGATGGCGCGCGCCGCCACCTGGAGAATGGCATCCCCGGCCGCATGCCCGTGCTGGTCGTTCACGTCCTTGAAGCGATCGAGGTCGATATGCATCACCGCGAGCTGCTGGACATTCTCATCTGCGCAGACCTGGTCGCAATAGCGGTCGAAGGAGCGGCGGTTGCGCAGACCGGTGAGGTAATCGTGATCGGCGGCATATTCCACCTGCGCCTGGCTCTTCTGCAATGCGGATGCACGCTCTTCGCTCAGGCGCCGCTGGGTCTCGAGCTCGCGGTTGAGGAGGACGTCCTTCGTGACATCCCACTCCATGCCGATATAGGCCGGATCGCCTTCCGCGGTCACGTAATAGCTCGCTTTCGACCGCAGATGGCGCGTCTCGCCATTCGGCCAGATGATGCGGAATTCCGATTCGTAATTGTCTCCGTTGCGGATGGCGGCCAGGAATTCCGCCGTCGCACGGACCAGATCGTCCGGGTGGAGCGCATTGGCCCAGATTTCGGCGGGGATGCTGGTGGTGTCGATGCCCGTCGCGTACAGCTTGTGCATCCGCTCGTCCCAGGTGACGAAATTGGTCCTGAGATTATGTTCCCAGACGCCAATGTCCGACGCAGCCAGCGCCAGGTTCAGGCGCCGGAGAAGAGACTGAAATTCCTCTTCCGTGTGTCGGGTTGTGCTCATCTAACGCAGAATGGCCTCTCGCAGGAGTATTTTGCAATCCAAATTCAAGAGCGCGGAATTCTTCTTCTCATCTGCCCTTATACCGCTACATCCGAAAGTGCAGACGTCCCACGGTTGCATGTCATTTCCATGACAGTAGATCAAAGCCTATGAATGAATTGCTTATAATGTGATGTAATAAAACCAATGATTATTCGCATTGCATGCAGGCTGCCCGGCATGGTGGAACGCAAGCCACGCACTTGACATGTTCGCCCAAGGTTCGGCTCCAAATCCCTGAATTTGCTGCCTTCCCAATATGGCTCGCCATGTTTAAAGTAAGGCGGAATTGTGAGGGGACATAGATGACGAACGATGCGCTTCTTCAACGCATTGAAACGCCAAGGCCAGACGTGACGGCGGGAGAGGCAGCGGCCATTCTGGACACGTTCTACGGGCTGCAGGGACCGATCACCGAGCTTGGCAGCCAGCAGGACCGGAACTACCGCATCGATTCCGAGGAAGGCCGTTTTGTCCTCAAGATCTGCCGGTCGGACTATGCGACCGTGGAGCTCGAAGCTCAAAACGCCGCCATGCTGCACATCAGCAGCAAGCCGGATGCGCCGCGGGTGCCCCTGCCACAGCCGGCCCGCAATGGGGATGATATCCTGCTGTCTCTTATACACATCTCCGAGCCCACGAGAC
>CAMFHT010000030.1 GCA_945952245.1 uncultured Rhizobium sp.
TCCCTATATCGCCTCGCTCGGCGTCGATGCCATCTGGCTCTCGCCCTTCTTCACCTCGCCGCAGGCCGACATGGGTTATGACGTCTCGGATTACTGCAATGTCGATCCCATGTTCGGCACGCTCTCCGATTTCGACGAGATGCTGGAGGAGGCGCACCGCCTCGGATTGAAGGTCATCATCGACCAGGTGATCTCGCACTCCTCCGACCAGCACCCCTGGTTCAAGGAAAGCCGCTCGAGCCGCGACAATCCCAAGGCGGACTGGTACATCTGGGCGGACCCCAAGCCCGATGGCAACCCGCCGAACAACTGGCTTTCCATCTTCGGCGGCCCCGCCTGGGAATGGGACGGCGTGCGCCGTCAGTTCTACATGCACAACTTCCTGACCTCGCAGCCGGACCTGAACTTCCACAACCCGGAGGTCCAGCGGGCCGCGCTCGACGTGCTGAAGTTCTGGCTCGACCGGGGCGTGGACGGCTTCCGTCTCGACACGGTGAACTATTACTTCCACAACGAGAGCCTTCAGAACAACCCGCCCGCCGAGCCGGATGCGGAAACGGGCCATGACGCGCCCGACGTGAACCCTTACGGCATGCAGCAGCATCTCTACGACAAGAGCCAGCCGGAAAACGTCGACTTCATCCGCCGCATGCGCGCGCTGCTCGACCAGTACCCGGACCGCACGACGGTGGGTGAAGTCGGTGACGGCACCCGGTCCCTGCAGACGCTTGCGACCTATACCAGCGGCGGCGACAAGCTGCACATGTGCTACACCTTCGACCTGCTGGGCCCGGCATTTACGGCAGCGCATTTCCGCCGCTGCATCAATGCCTTCGAGACCAAGGTGAAGGACGGCTGGGTGTGCTGGGCGTTTTCGAACCACGACGTTCAGCGTCACGTTTCGCGCTTCATCGAGAACGAAGGCGAGCGCGAACACATCGCCAAGCTGTCCGTCATGCTGATTTCCTCCATGCGCGGCTCGATCTGCCTTTACCAGGGCGAGGAACTGGCCTTGCCGGAAGCGGAGCTTCAGTTCGAGGATCTGCGTGATCCCTACGGCATCCGCTTCTGGCCGGCCTTCAAGGGCCGCGATGGATGTCGCACGCCCATGGCCTGGGACAGCCAGGCGCGGAACGCGGGCTTTACGCAGGCGGAAAAGCCCTGGCTTCCGGTTCCGCCGGTGCACCAGCAGCTCGCCGTCGATACGCAGGAGAGCGATCCGGCCTCGGTGCTCAACCATTACCGCCGCGTTCTCGCCTTCCGCAACGAGCACGAGGTTCTGCGCACCGGCAGCTTCCGCTTCATCGAGACCAACCAGGATCTCCTGGTGTTCGAGCGCGAGGATGGAAGCGAGCGTCTGCGCTTCTATTACAATCTCACTCGTGCGCCGGTAACCATTGAAGTTGCAGGCGAGTTGCAAAATGCCGTGGCCGTCGATCTCCCTGGCTTCCCGGCGGCAGCGCTGGATGGCGAAATTGTACTTTTACCGCTGAGCGTGAACTGCTACCGGCTCTGACCGCAGCTTTTCACCCCTGAAGCATTATATTAGGAAGTACTTTACAACCTGGTGCAATCCTGACAAGGTCCCCCCGAAGCTAAGCCTTGGGGGGATTTTTCGCATGCTGGTCAGACCGCTCTGCCTCGTCGCACTCGCACTATTCGTCTCCGGTCCGGCGGAAGCGATGACGTTGAAGGAATGCAGCGTCAAATACCAGGACGCCAAGAAGACGGGGACGCTGAACGGGCAGAACTGGAGCGACTTCCGAAGCGCCCAGTGCGGCATGGGAAAGGCCGTGCAGGAGGTGGCCGCGACTGCCGCAACGCCCGCCGCGCCGGCTGATCCGGCAACAGCCCAGCCTGCCGCAGCGGCCCCCGCCAGCCCGAAGCAGGCAGCGGCACCCGCTCCGGCGCCGGCAAACCTCTCGCTGCCATCGGTGATCGATCCCAAATATGCAGCGGAAAAGCCCTCTAAGGCGCGGCTGCATACCTGTGCCGATGCCTACCGCGTGGCCAAGAAGGCGGGCAGCCTGCAGGGCTTCAGGTGGATCCAGAAAGGCGGCGGGTTCTACAGCCTCTGCAACCGCAAGCTCAAGGCTGCAGGCTGAGGCAGGCCACCGTCACATCCCCTCGTCGGGAATGTTGAGCAGGTGGCCGCAGGCCTTGCAGTGCACGGCATCCGCATCGTGCCGCGAGAGGCCGCACTGGGGGCAGGGGAAGGTGACCTTGAAGGGCCGGACCAGCGCCTGCGCCAGCCGCACGAAGAGCGAGATGCCGACGATCATCATGACGATGGAGGTGAGCTTGCCCGCCGTGCCGGGAAGCGTGATGTCGCCGAAGCCGGTCGTCGTCATGGTGGTGACGGTGAAATAGAGGGCATCCACGAAGCCGGTTGTCACTTCCTTGGCGTTGAAGAAGAAGGTGTAGACGAAACCGGATGCCATGAAGAGGAAGACGGCGAGGTTGACGGCCGCCCGCACCACGTCGATGAGGTAGGTTGCATTGAGCCGTCTCAAGATGGACTTCAGCAGGGGCCGGCGCGCCAGCGCCCAAAGCCGCATGACCCTGAGGAAGGCGAAGTTGAAGAACAGGTTGGGCAGCAGCAGTGTCGCGAAGATGACCACGTCCACCCATGTCATCGGCGTCAGCAGCCAGCGGCGTCGATTGCGCACGATCAGGAACTGTACAAGGAGATCGCCGCCGATCCAGAGCGCGATGGCATAGTCCAGCCAGATATAGGCCGCCTTATCAGCGAGATAGGGCTGCAGCAGGAAGAACAGGATGATCGCGATATCGATCAGCGCCAGCAGCACCTGATAGCGGATTGCGGCGCGGTGCTGGCCTTCGTTCAGGCTCCTGAGCTGCCGGATGAGGCGGGGCTGGTGGCGGAGGTGGTTGTCTGGCATGGGATCGGGGATACTCTAGATCAGCTGGAACCGGTCGACATCCACCATGCCGCGATCGGAAATCTTCAGGTGCGGAATGACGGGGAGCGGCAGGAAGGCGACCTGCAGAAAGGGTTCCTGCAGCGTGGTGCCCAGCGCATAGGCCGCCTGGCGGAGGTGGTGCAGCATGTCACGGACGGTCTCGTAGGGTTCGAGGCTCATCAGGCCGGCAACCGGCAGCGCGATCTCGCCGGTGACGACGCCGTCCTCCACCACGACGAAGCCGCCGCGGATTTCTCCCAGCCGGTTCGCTGCAACCGCCATGTCGTCCTCGCTGACCCCGACCACGCAGATATTGTGGCTGTCATGGCCGACGGTGGAGGCGATTGCGCCTTTCTTCAGGCCGAAACCCTGCACGAAACCATTGGCATGGTTGCCGTTCTTGCCGTGCCGCTCGATGACGGCGACCTTGATCACGTCATTGCCGAGATCGACGCTCGCCTGGTTGCCCTGCCGCGGCAGGCGGCAGCGGCGGTGCTGGGTGATGATCTTGCCGGGCATGACCCCGATGACCGGCACCTCGCCCTCCGTCGCCGGCACGGCGAAATCCGCCGACTTCACGACCCGGGCCTTCACGCTGTCCAACCCGACCGGAGCAACCGCCTTGCGCGTCTTAAACAGCGCCGGCGTCACGCGCCTGCCGGCGGCAAAGACCATCTCCGCCCTGCAGTTTTCGAGGCTGTCCACCACCACCAGATCCGCCCGCCAGCCGGGCGCCACCAGCCCCCGGTCGCGAAGCCCGAAGGCGCGGGCCGCGGAGATGGAGGCTGCACGGTAGACCGCAAGCGGCGCGCAGCCATGGGCGATCGCGGTGCGGATCAGGTGGTCGAGGTGACCTGCCTCGGCGATGTCGCGCGGGTTGCGGTTATTCGTGCCGAGGGCAAGGAAGGGCGAGAGCCGCTCGGTGATGATGGGCATCAGCGCGTGCAGGTCCTTGGAGACGGAGCCCTCGCGCACGAGGATGTGCATGCCCTTGCGGATCTTTTCGAGCGCCTCTTCCGCCGTCGTGCACTCATGCTCCGTGCGGATGCCGGCGGCGAGATAGCCGTTGAGATCCCGCCCCGAGAGCAGCGGCGCATGGCCGTCGATATGGTCGCCGTAGAAGGCGTCGAGCTTGGCGAGGCAGACAGGATCCTTATGCACCACGCCCGGAAAATTCATGAATTCGGCAAGGCCGATGACCTTGGGATGGCTGCGAAAGGGCAGGAGCCGCTCGATCGGCAGATCGGCACCGGACGTTTCGAGATGGGTCGCCGGCACGCAGGAGGAAAGCTGCACCCGGATGTCCATGATCGTCTCGAGTGCCGAATCCAGGAAGAACTGGATGCCCTCCGTGCCCAGAACGTTTGCGATCTCGTGGGGATCGCAGATGACGGTGGTGACGCCATAGGGGAGCACGCATCGATCGAATTCATGCGGCGTGACGAGCGAGGATTCGATGTGGAGATGGGTATCGATGAAGCCGGGCACGACGATGCGCCCCGCGATGTCGATTTCTTCCCGGCCGCGATAGCTCTCGCCGGTACCGACGATCCGGTCGCCTGAGAGCGCGATGTCGGAGGCGACGAGCTCGCCCGTCACAAGATCGAAGAACCGCCCGTTCTTCAGCACCAGATCCGCCTCTTCGCGCCCCGTGCCCTGGTCGATCAGGCGTTCCAGTCGATTGGTCATGCGTCAGGTCCCCGTCGTGATCCGGATTCGGATCCTATCCGGGATGGCGAGGCAAGGGGAGGGGTTCGCACGAATTTCAGAACACCACCTTTCGGCCTCATTCCGCCGCCTGCGAAACCGGCTTCCCGTCCAGCTGCACGCGCAGGCTGAAGCCGGCGGCTTCGCTGATGTTTGCCAGTGCATCCAGCGAGAACTTGTCGACCTTGCCCCGCATCAGGTCGTTCAATCTCGGCCGGGTCAGCCCAAGACGCAGTGCGGCGTCCTTCTGGGGAAGCCCCCATTCCGAGACGCGCCGCCGAATTGCAATCATCAGGTCCGCCCGCGCCGTCAGGTTGGCAGATTCCTTCGGATCGTCGCAGAGAGCGTCGAAGACATTGTCAAAGATTTCTTCTGTCATTGTCTTTCTTCCATTCGCGAAGCCGGCGGGTTGCGAGATCCAGATCCGCCTTCTGCGTCTTCTGGGACGTCTTCCTGAAGGCGTGCAGGACGAGGACACGGTCGGCAAGCCTGGCCAGATAAATGATCCGAAATGCGCCGCTCGGGTCGGTTATCCTCAGTTCCCGCACCCCGTCACCTACGGTCTTCATCGGTTTCCAGTTGCTCGGCTCGAGACCTGATTGAACCGCCCGCAGTTCCGCGCCCGCCCTGTTTCGCGCGACATCTGGAAATGCCCGAATGGCAGACCGGCTATCGCCGAGAAAAACAACTTGTTTCATAGAGTATCAAAACCGATACAAGGTTGCAATGTTCATCTACATTAGTAATTTCTGCAATTCGGACTGTCCACCGGTGATGTGGTAGTCAAAAGAAAAGCGGCCCCTTCCGGAGCCGCTTGCACACTCTCAGCCAGTTGAAACAGTTCAAATATTGCTCTTCAGCACATCCCTGAGCTTCGTGAACAGCTCGTCGATTTCCGCCTTCGTGATGATCAGCGGCGGCGAGAGTGCGATGATGTCGCCCGTGGTGCGGATGAGCAGGCCCTTCTCGTAGGCCTTCAGGAAGGCGGAGAAGGCGCGCTTGGTGGGTTCGCCGGCGATCGGCTCCAGTTCGATCGCGCCGATCAGGCCGATGTTCCTGATGTCGATGACGTTGGGGCAGTCCTTCAGCGAATGCAGGCTGTCTTCCCAGTATTGGGCAAGCTCTGCCGCGCGGGTGAGCAGGCCCTCTTCCCTGTAGGTGTCGAGCGTGCCGAGCGCGGCGGCGGAGGCGATCGGGTTGCCGGAATAGGTATAGCCGTGGAAGAACTCGATCATGTGTTCCGGGCCGTTCATGAAGGCGTCGTGGATTTCCGCCGTCACGAAGACCGCACCCATGGGAATCACGCCGTTGGTCAGGCCCTTGGCCGTGGTGATCATGTCAGGTTTCACGTCGAAATACTGGGCCGCGAAGGGCGCGCCGAGGCGGCCGAAACCGGTGATGACTTCATCGAAGATCAAGAGGATGCCGTGCTTGGTGCAGATCTCGCGCAGCTTCTGCAGATAGCCCTTCGGCGGGATGAGCACGCCGGTGGAGCCCGCAACCGGCTCGACGATCACGGCAGCAATGGTCGAGGCATCGTGCAGGGTGACAATCCGCTCCAGCTCGGTCGCGAGGTCGCCGCCATGCTCCGGCATGCCGCGGGAAAAGGCGTTCTTGGAGAGGTTGTGCGTGTGCGGCATATGGTCGACGCCGGTGAGCAGCGTGCCGAACATCTTGCGGTTCGCAACGATGCCGCCGACGGAAATGCCGCCGAAGTTCACGCCGTGATAGCCGCGTTCGCGACCGATGAGGCGGGTGCGCGAACCCTGGCCCTTCACGCGCTGATAAGCCAGCGCCACCTTCAGTGCGGTCTCGACTGATTCCGAACCGGAATTGGTATAGAGCACGTGCTCCATGCCCTCGGGTGCGATGTCGATCAGCCGGTTGGCGAGCTCGAAGGCCTTGGGGTGGCCGAGCTGGAAGGCGGGGGCGTAATCGAGTTCGCCTGCCTGTTGGCGGATCGCTTCGGTGATCTTCGGGCGGCAGTGGCCGGCATTCACGCACCATAGGCCCGCGGTGCCGTCGAGCACGGTGCGGCCATCATGCGTGGTGTAGTACATGTCCTTCGCGCCGACGAAGAGGCGCGGCTCTTTCTTGAACTGCCGGTTCGCGGTGAACGGCATCCAGAAGGCGCGCATGTCGTTGGGCGTTGCATTCAGACGGTCAGACATTCTTCTTCTCCCCGGCCTGTGGGCGGCCGTTTCTGTTTTCCCCGAGGCTTTCGCCTGTTTTCAAGTCCTGCACCCGGATCGTGTCATGTCCGCGGTTTTCAAAGCGGATGATCAAGAAAACGACCGGAATGCAGACGTCGGGAGCAAGTTTCGAGGCCGGAACGCCCAAAGTCAAAGCAAAACTCCGAATGAATGGATCGGCTTTGGTGATTGACGGGGTCGCCGAAGCGGACCTTCGCGGCCACGGCTATTCGCAGCCGACAGGGTAGAATTACCCAAGTATAGATGGCTGAATGCCTCCCGATTTTTCGCGGGTTGCAGCGACAATTGCAGCAATACAACTTATCCTATCAGACTGTAACCAAATAGAATTTTTGTCCGATGGTAAGTTTAGCGCAAGCCGAAGCTGCGAATTGTCTTGTCGCGGGAGAGAAGCCTTGATTTGACAGGGCAAAAAGAACAAGTCACCGGCTTCCATCCTCTGACCGGCGGTCAAAGCAAAGGCCCCTGACGGCATGCCGTCAGGGGCCTTACTTGTTTCAGGTCAGGCGTCCGCCTTCAGGTCCGGCCCGGCGTCTCGTCAGACACCGGCCGCAGCACGTGGGGGCACATGCTGCCGGACCGTTCAGGCAAGCTGGCCTCAGGCTGCGTTGCGGGCCTTTTCCGGCGCGCTGTAGATGCCGTCCAGGGTCTGGAGCAGGCTGATCACGGCAGCGGAATCGCAGGAATAGTAGATGGTCTGTGCGTCGCGGCGCGTGTTGACGAGGTGCTGTGCGCGCAGCTTGGACAGGTGCTGGGACAGAGCCGACTGGCTGAGTCCGACCTGGTTCGCAAGAACGCCCACGGGCACTTCATCCTTTACGAGGGCGCAAAGGATCATCAGTCGCTTCGGATTTGCCATTGCAGACAGAAGGCCGGCGGCGGCGGAGGTGTGATGGTCTAGCGTTTTCGTTATCATCTTCTTATCTCCCCAACGCTGGCGGTCGTTGGTGGTTGGATTTGCCTCAGTGCATTGAGCATGCACTAATGTAAGATACATATTACAACATAATTGTATATTCCTAAAATTAGGGTATTGAACATGCTACTTTTCGAATGTTTGAAATAATCCGAGGGATGCTCACATCTTCGAAGGAAATTTCAACCCGAAAGAGCATGTCTTTGGACGAAAGGTCCAACCCTGCGGTGTCTATTGCCGAGATCCGCCAGTTTTCGCCGGATTGACGAAAGATAATTTTTGCCAGTTCTGCGGGTAGGCCTGGTTCATCTCGTTCAATGGCAGCAAGAATTTGTTGTTCACCATCAGCAAATTCTTCAAGATTTGCATGTTCCGAAATCAAGTCGGCGCCCGAAAGTGCGTAGGCGCGGCCGAAGCCGCCATTCAGGCTGGCCATGACGGGCTTCAGCAGCACGAATCGGAAATCCGGAAAATCGATGTAGAGCTCTGCCTTCGGGTGCCGGTTCAGGAAGCGCTGCCTGAGCCAGCCATGCATGCGGCTGCCGCGCTCCACGCTCGTTGCATCCGCCTGGACTGTCAGGCGCGGATGGGCGAGCGGATCGCCCTTGCCGGGCTCGCCCGTCAGCAGCGAGCAGCGCGGATCCCTGTCGAGTGCCTTCGTATGCGCGGAGAGGGCTGAAACGAGAACGGCCGGCGTGCCATCAGGCGCATTGGCGAGCAGCACGCGGCTCGCATTGGGATAGCCGGTTTCCGGATCGATTGCGGCAATCGTGCCGAAACGCGCACCCCTCAGGAGGGTGCGCGCCTGTTCGCGGGCCTCGTCGTCGGTTTCCCTGAGGACGGACGGTTTGTCTGCCAAGGCATGCCTCCCGGTTGTCCGGGCTGGCTCAGCCCTCCTTGCGGCGGTGCCTGGTCAACCCTTCGATGATGTTCTGGGCCGAAATCGTTCCGATCACGGCGCCATTATCCACTACACCAATATTGCCCGGCTTGCGCGACAGGGTGTCGAGGATGTCCACAAGCGGCGTCGAGGGCGAAGCACTGGCCGAAACCGGCCCCGGCGCCTGATCCTGAACGCCCGCCTGCATGACATCGCCGGCGGTCAGCATGTTGATCGGGTTCATGTTTGCCACGAAATCCGCCACGTACTGGTTCGCCGGGTTCTTCACGATCTCCTGCGGCGTGCCGCACTGGATGATGCGGCCGCCTTCCATGATGGCGATGCGGTTGCCGATGCGGAAGGCCTCGTCCAGATCGTGGCTGACGAAGAGGATCGTCTTCTTAAGCCGGCGCTGGAACTCCAGGAGCTCGTCCTGCAGGCGGGTGCGGATCAGCGGATCGAGCGCCGAGAAGGGTTCGTCCATGAGCAGGATCGGTGCGCCGGTCGCAAAGGCGCGGGCAAGACCCACGCGCTGCTGCATGCCGCCGGAAAGCTCGTTCACCTTGCGGTTCGACCACTTGGTGAGGTTCACGAGCTCGAGCTGGTCCGCCACGCGCTTGTGACGCTCGGCCTCCGGCACGTTGGCCAATTCGAGGCCAAAGCCCACATTGTCGGCCACCGTCCGCCACGGCAGCAGGGCGAACTGCTGGAACACCATGGAGACGATGTGCATGCGGAACTCGCGCAGCGACTTGGCCGAGGTCTTGTAGGGGTTGATCATGCCCTGCGGCGTCGCGACCTGCACGTCGCCGCGCACCACGGGCGCAAGCCCGTTGACGGCTCTGAGCAGCGTCGACTTGCCGGAGCCGGAAAGGCCCATGAGCACGAGGATTTCGCCCTCCCGGATCGTCAGCGTCGCATCCGCGACGCCGAGCACGAGGCCGGTTTCGTGGCCGATCTCGTCGCGGGTCTTGCCCTGGTCGGCAAGCCTCAGCGCCGGTTCCGGATTCTTGCCGAAGATGATCGAGACATTGTTGAAGATGACGGCGTCGCTCATGCCACGTCTCCTGCGTCGGAAGTGCGGAATACACGGTCGAGGATGATGGCGAGGATCACGATGCAGAGACCCGCTTCGAAGCCCTTGGCGACGTTGACCGAGTTCAGGGCGCGCACCACCGGCACACCGAGCCCGTTCGCGCCGACGAGCGCGGCGATGACCACCATCGACAGCGACAGCATGATGGTCTGCGTCAGGCCAGCCATGATCTGCGGCAGGGCGAACGGCAGCTCCACCTTCTTCAGCACCTGGCCGGGCGTCGCGCCGAAGGCCTCGGCGGCTTCGACCAGCGAGGGCGGCGTCGAGATGATGCCGAGGCGGGTGAGGCGGATGGGGGCCGGTATCGCGAAAATGACGGTGGCGATCAGGCCCGGAACCATGCCGAGGCCGAAGAGAATCAGTGCCGGGATGAGGTAGACGAAGGTGGGAATGGTCTGCATCAGGTCGAGGATCGGGCGCATGACCGCATAGACGACCGGCCGGCGCGCGGCGGCGATGCCGAGTGGGATGCCGACCGTCATGGACACGGCGCTTGCCGCGAGCACGAGTGCCAGCGTCTCCGTCGTTTCCTTCCAGTAGCCCTGGTTGACGATGAGCAGCAGGCCGAGCGCGGTAAAGGCGACGATGCCGATCGAGCGGCGCATGTACCAGGCAAAGGCCGAGAAGAGCGCGATGATGAAGAGCGGGTAGAACGGCTCGGCGGCAGTGCCCTTCAGGAAAGGACCCTGCAGCAGGTAGAGCAGAACGTTGATGCTGGCCTGCAGCACGAGCGAAAGAAAGTTGAACAGCCATTCGCCGCTCGAGGTCAGCCAATCGACGAACGCTTTCGCGCCCTGGCCGATGGGAAGTTTGGTTTGAGTGAGCCAATCCACGGAAGGAACCTATGCCTGAAGAGGGAACTTTTCCGGATGGAGTAAGGGCGGGACCTTCCGGTGCCCGCCCTGTTCGATCCGGTTCTCAGAGACCGAGCTTGGCCTTGACGGCTTCGAGGCCGTCCTTGCCATCGCGGGTCTGCACGCCGTCCAGCCAGGGGTCGATCGCCGGCGGGTTGGCCTTCAGCCATTCGGTCGCGGCAGCCTCGGGCTCCATGCCGCCGTCGAGGATCTTGCCCATGATCTCGTTTTCCATCTGGAGCGAGAACTTCATGTTCTTCAGAAGCGTGCCGACGTTCGGGCACTCGTTGACATAGCCGGCACGGGTATTGGTGTAGATGGTCGCACCGCCGAAATCGGCGCCGAAGATCTCGTCGCCACCGCTCAGATAGGTCAGCTTGAAATTGGCGTTCATCGGGTGCGGTTCCCATCCGAGGAACACGACCGGCTTGCCTTCCTTCTCGGAACGGGCGACCTGCGCCAGCATGCCCTGCTCGGAGGATTCGACCAGTTCGAAGCCCTTCAGATCGAACTTGTTCTCGTCGATCATGCCCATGATCAGGCGGTTGCCGTCATTGCCGGGCTCGATACCGTAGATCTTGTTGTCGAGATCGTCCTTGTGGGCCGCGATGTCCTTGAAGTCCTTGATGCCGAGTTCGGCGCCCTTGGCATTGGTGGTCAGCGTGTACTTCGCGCCCTCGAGGTTTTCGCGTACCACGTCGACCGACTTTTCGTCGCGGTAGGGGGCAAGGTCGGCTTCCATCGTCGGCATCCAGTTGCCGAGGAAGACGTCGATGTCCTTGTTCTTCATCGAGGTGTAGGTCACCGGCACGGACAGAACCTTCACGTCGGTCTCGTAGCCCAGCGCCTTGAGGATGACGGAGGCAGTCCCGGTCGTTGCGGCGATGTCGGTCCAGCCGACGTCTGCGAAACGTACGGTAGAGCAGCTGTCCGGCTCGGCGGCAAAGGCCGGCTGTGCGGCGAGCGCTGCAAGCGAGACGGCGGAGGCGAAGGCAATCTTCAAAATCTGCAGTTTTTTCATGTTTTGGGGCTCCCAGTTTTTATACCCTGCATCATCTACGTTACGACAGATTTTTTAAAATGCGCAGCGTATTTGCGCCGGAATGAGGACTCTGTTTGCGACATACGAAGATTTATGTCGCAACTGCGCCAGAGGCCATGATTTTCGTCAGAAGACGCCTGTGGATTTCCGGGACAGAAGCGTCGAAAGCCGTCCGAAAGCTTGCCGCCGCAGCCTGAAGCCGCCATGCAAACGCCATGGCAAAGCTCTACTTCAGTTACGCCGCGATGAATGCTGGCAAATCCACGCTGCTGCTGCAGGCCTCCTACAACTACAGGGAAAGGGGCATGCGCACCGCGGTGCTGATCGCATCCCTCGATCACCGGGCGGGGCAGGGGCGCATCTCCTCCCGCATCGGGCTCGAAGCGGATGCCTATCCCTTCGAGCAGGCGGAGGATCTCTACGCGCTCATCGCCTCCATGCATGCGGAAGGAGAGCTCGCCTGCGTGTTCGTGGACGAGGCGCAGTTCCTGACCGAAGCCCAGGTCTGGCAGCTTGCCAAGGTGGCCGACCGTCTCGGCATCCCCGTCATGGCCTATGGCCTACGCACCGATTTCCAGGGCAAGCTCTTCCCCGGCTCGCGCGAACTCCTGGCCATAGGCGACGAATTGCGCGAGGTGCGCACCATATGCCATTGCGGGCGCAAGGCCAGCATGGTGGCGCGGCTGGATGCCGAGGGCAGGGTGGTCCGCGAGGGTGCGCAAATCGAGGTCGGCGGAAACGAGAAATACGTCTCCTACTGCCGCCGCCACTGGTCGGACATCATGCTTTGCGACGAGGCCTGAGCCCCATCCGTTCGTACAGTCCTTGACGAAAGCCAGGACCGCGGCATTCCGCCCTGCGGCGAATCCGCTCCGCGGTGATATACCCCTCCGGTGGAACCTGCCGCCCGCCCGCGGCGGATCCTTTCGAGAGGACAATCACCATGAAGATCAAGACTGCAATGCTTGCCGCCGCCTTCGCGCTGACCGCCGGCGCGGCGCTTGCCGACGCCAAGGCCGGTGCCCAGGTGTTCAAGAAGTGCGGCGCCTGTCACACCGCGACGGAAGCCACCAACAAGGTCGGCCCGTCGCTTATGGGTGTCGTCGGCCGCCCCGTCGCCACCGTTCCGGGTTATACCTACTCGCCCGCCATGAAGGCTTTCGCCGAAGGCGGCAAGGTCTGGGACGAGGCAACGCTCACCACCTATCTCGCCGACCCCAAGGGCGTCGTGAAGGGCACCAAGATGGGCTTTGCCGGCCTGAAGAAGCCCGAAGACGTGGCCAACGTCATCGCCTACCTCAAGGACCCGGCCTCCGCGAAGTAAGAACTATTCCCCTCCCCCTTGTGGGGAGGGGGACGCAGTCTTACGGTACTATATTTCCGCCGGCTTGTTGTCTCGCCGCAATCCGGGCCATATCTCTTGATGAAGCGAGCCGTTATTGCCCGTTTTCAGGTGAGGGAGAAAGAATTTCATGCTGCAGCCGATCATTGCCTTCTTCGAGCGTGTCTTTCGGGCGATCGGTCGCGGGCTCGGTCTCGTCGTCGCCTGGCTCGTCTGGCCCTTTCTTGCCGCGCATGGATGGTATGCCGGGCGCAGCTGGCTGATCCGGGCGCCAATCGCCCTCTTCCTGCTGCTCCTTGTCGGGCTCTATGGCTATTTCATCTGGCAGACGCAGGTCTGGTCCGGCTTCAATCCGAAATTCGTCGACCAATACGCGCTCGCCGATCGCAAGCTGTCCGCAGGCGTCGAGAAGCCGGCAGTCAATGGCGGCGCAAAGACCTGCCAGCGTTCTGCGATCGTGGACGTGACCGCCGATCTCATCGACAACAACGTCAACCAGAATGCGTGGATCTCTTCCATGCTGCTCTACAAGCTCGGCTTTTTCGGCGTAGACTGGGACCACACGCCCTTCCTGGACAACAAGGCGTCGTTCCAGCGCGGCGTGAACGAGGCGGTGCGCCGCACGACGGTGGAGCTGGTGGATACGCTGGTGCGCATGCGCGGCACCTCGGCCATCAACAACAACCTGCAGAGCGCCCGCTCGAAGATGCAGTATGACGAGGGCAACTGGTATTTCGGCTTCTCGCCCTTCGGCTTCCTGCAGGCGACGCCCAGCCAGTACCGCGCGGCGATGAACGACCTGCGCGCCTTCAACACGGAACTGGAAAGCTGCACGGCAACCTTCGACACCCGCGCCGACAACCTGATGACCTTCGTCGACCGCGTCGCCAATTCGCTGGGCGGCACGTCCGCCATGCTGAAGGACCGGGCCGAGCAGCATGCCAATGGCTGGTTCGATACGCGCGCCGACGACCGCTTCTGGTTTGCCTATGGCCAGCTCTACGGTTACTACGCGATCCTGTCCGCCGTCCGCGCCGATTTCGACCAGGTGCTGAACGAGCGGAACCTGAAGCCGATCTGGAACGAGACGCTGAAGCAGTTCCAGTCGGCGCTCAACGTCCAGCCGGCGATCATCTCCAATGGCCGCGAGGATGGCTGGATCATGCCGAACCATCTCTCCACCATGGGCTTCTATATTCTCAGGGTACGTTCCAACCTCGTGGAAGTCAGGTCCGTTATCGATCGCTGATAAGGATTGGCAACGCAGGGCGGCTCAGCGAGCCGCCCGCCATCCCGGATCATGGCGTGAAGACGACCTCGCGCACGTGGTTGAGCAGCTCGTAGGTCACGCCGTAGAGTTCGCCGCTGGTGCCGGCAATGGCGCGATGTGCGCCGATGGTGCGTACGTACTTGTCCATTCCATCGCTATTCAGACGGTAGATGACGGCAAAGCCGCACTTGCGCTCGCTCGCCGTCGAGATCGCCTCTGCCACCAGTTCCACATCATCAGGATGCAGGCGCTTGCGGAAATCGAGCAGGCTTGCCCGTGTCTCGACGAAGGGAAGGCCGTAGACTTCGTAGCCGCCCTTGGAAAGCTCGAAGGCACTGTTGTCGATGTCCAGCCGCCAGAAACCGATGCGCCCGAAGCCGGAGAGCAGGATCTTCAAGTCATCGGGCGTAATGCCGATCGTATCCCGGTCATCGAAGGGCTTGACCGGCGTGGAATCTTCAAAGCGAATTGGCATGGCATTCTATCCCGTTGGGCTGACGCGAAACACTGGCCCTTAAGGGGAAGCTTCCATTAGCAAGGAAGGAAGTCAAGCAATAAGCTTGAGACGCAATGCCTTGGCGACCAGCTGCGTGCGGTTGACGCAATCCAGCTTGCGGATGGCATTGGTGAGATAGGCATTTACGGTGTGGTCGGAAAGGGTCAGAATCTGCCCGATTTCGACCGAGGTCTTGCCCTGCGCGGTCCAGCTGACCACTTCGAGTTCGCGGGCGGAAAGCGGGTTGTGCTGCTGGTCCGGCACGATCTGGATCTGGTTGAAGGCATCGAGCGCGTGTTGCGAGAGCAGCGAGAGCTCGTTCACTTCGTTCTGCGGCAGGGCGGTGCGGGTCCCGTCGAAGCGAACCGCATAGCGCTGGCCGTCGGAAAGCATGTGCGAGAACACGATACCGCCCTGAAGCTCGTGGCGGGTGAGAAGTTCGCGGAAATCCAAGAGCGAGGGCTTTGCATCGCCTTCGCCGATTTCGGCCAGCGTCCACATCTGCGGCAGGATCGAGCGGCGCAGGCGCGGCATCAGCGGGCAGATCGTCAGCATCTGGCTGCGGTCGAAATCGCGCAGGAACATGGCCGGCAGCGTGGTTTCGTACATCAGCGAGGAAAGGGAGCGGTCCTGTTCGGAGGGAATGCGCTGGAGGGAGACATGGTCGTAACCGAAGGACTGGCGCACGCTCGACAGGGCGACCCGGAGCGCCTCGCGGCTTTTCGCTGCGGCAAGTTCTCCCGTCAGCAGGGTCTGGCGTCCCGTGTTGATCATGTTACCAATCCGATCTGAGCAGAGGCACGGCAAGGCGTTCTCCGGCTTAGACTCATGTACGTGTTTCAGGTCACCCCAAGGGCAGGCGGGCGGATTTAAGACGTTCGCCGAACCCTTGGCAATGCTAAAACTTGTATTCGGTAACGGAGATATTGCAAACTTAAAGAATTGTCCGCTTGCGGACAAGAGCTCAGACGGGCAGCAGAGACGTGCCCTTCACCTCCTCCATGACGGCATAGGTGTGGGTCTCACGCACGCCCGGAAGTGGCAGGATCACCTCGGAGAGAAACTGGCGGTAGGCCTCCATGCCGGCCACCCGCGCTTTGACCAGATAATCGAAGCCGCCGGCGATCATGTGGCACTCCATCACGTCGTCGCTCTTCTTCACGGCGGCGTTGAAGCTGTCGAAGACGTCTGGGGTCGTGCGGTCGAGCTTCACTTCCACGAAGACGAGGAGGTTGCGTCCGAGTTTCTCCGGCGAGAGGATGGCCATGTAACCGGTAATGAACCCGTCCCGCGTCAGCCGCTTCACGCGCTCGGCCGTTGCCGTCGGTGAAAGATTGACCCGCTCCGACAGCTCGATGTTGGAAAGCCGGCCTTCCTTCTGCAGCGCACGGAGGATCTTGCGGTCCAGCCGGTCGAGTTCCTTCATTTTCCCCTGTCTCCCCGCCAGATCGGATGATTAATCACCGGTGTTCTGCCAGATTTATAGCCGGTGGGCAATTGTTGATGGCAGTACGGCGAGAACGGGTTGTGCATTTCTGGCGGCAACTCGTTTTCCGCTTTTGCATGAATGAACGTTTATGTTAGGGAATTCTTAACATACGATTTGGAGCACGCCTTTCATGCGGTCCATACAAGCCAAGTTTTTTTATGGCATTCTGGTTTTCCTGTTTTGCCTCGCGCCCTCGGCCGCATCGGCCGAAGAGTTTATCGCCGGTGTCAGCAACTATTTTCAAGAGCCTATGGAATTCGCCATTCAGCACGGCCGGCGCAAGCTGATCATTCCCTGCAACCGCTGGATTTATGCCAATGGCCGGATTACGCCCGGCAGCCCGGTCCGCCTCAGGGCGCTGCTCGACAAGATAGGTGACGAGCGCATTTTGATCGCCCTGAATTCCTCAGGAGGCGATTACGAGGCGGCCATCCAGATGGGCCGCATCATCCGGGATCACGTGTTGCCCGTAACGATTGCCTCTTCGCAGACCTGCGAGCCTGGCGCCAGGTGCAAGCCGCCCGAACTATCGGGAGATTATGCCAGCTGTGATTATGCCTGCGTTTTCGTGCTGCTCGGCGGCTCCACGCGCACCGCCTCCGACGGGCGGGACATGATCCTTCCGCGCCTCACCGACCCGGACCCGCTCCCGGAACACACGATCAAGGATGTGAGGGATGGAGATGCCGGGGAACTCGTTGCCATTGTCGATCGCTACCTGACGCCGAGTTCCCTCAGTCCCGACCTGAAATACACGATTCTCAACACGCCGAACGATGGTTGGCACTATGTCGATGCCCAACAGGCGCTGAGCGGCCGGCTTGTGACCGGTTACAACACGATTGCCGAAAGGAAGCCGGTGCCGGAGCCAAAACCCGCTTCGGCACCGGCCGTGGCGGCGCCGGCCATACTGCCCGTGTTAGGTCCTCCGAACGATGTCCGGGCCGTTCACATCTCTGGTGCGGCATCGACGGATCAGCCTCCCATGGACTTCGTGCTTTTCGAACGCGCGGCCTGTTCCGGCGAGCCCAATTGCGGGCGCTGGATCTCCGCCGAGGGCCGGATCGGTCCGGACACGCCTGCGGCTTTCAAGGCTTTTCTGAAGAAACGCAAGCTCGGCAACGTGCCATTGATGCTGAACTCGGCGGGCGGCGACTATGCGGCCGCAATGGAAATGGGAGGCATAGCCAGAGATAGAAACATGAAGGTCGGCGTTGCCGCGTCCATCGCCCAGGACTGCCCGGCCACCAGCGCCTGCCGCCCGAAGCTCATTCGCCGGAAGGTCACGGCGGGCCAGGTGGATAGCACACGTGCAAGGTGTGACTTTTCCTGCCTTTTCATCCTCGCGGGCGGAGTAAACCGTTCGGTAAACAAGCATTTCTTCGCCCGTCTCCCGTACGTCACCGCGGCCGAGTTCAGTCTGGGTGAAGGAGCCAGAGAAGGTTACTCCATTGCGGTTACGGCGGAGCCGGACATCGACGGAGAGACAAGGGCAAGAACCTATCTCATCCAAATGCTGTGGGACGCGGAGCTTTTCGTCGCCCTTGCAAGGCCTGGCAACAATATCGTTGAACGCACAGGAAGCGAGATCCTCCATCGCTACGGTCTGGCCAATACGACCGACGATCCGGAGATGCTGTTGAAACCGGAACAGCCCGTGGTGCCCAGCATCATTGGCGGCGCGCCCATGCAGTTCGTGGTCTCCCACAGCACGCCGGAAACCTGCAAGCCGCAATGCCGCCGCTGGATCGTGGCGGATGGCACGATTACGGACAACTCGCCGGCCCGGCTGCAAAAGCTCCTCAAGTCACTCGGCAAGGAAAAGCTCCCGATCGTTGTGCAATCAGATGGCGGGTCAGTGGGGGCCGCCATGAAGATGGGCATCATGATCCGGGAGGCAGGGCTTGACGTTGCTGTCGGACGTACCGAGGTTGCAGATTGCAGCGGGCTTCCGGAAGATTGCCTCGTCCCTGCACCCGGCCGTTCCGAAATCGGCGGAAAGCTGATCTCCGGCCAAGCTGTCTGCGCCTCCGCCTGTCCGCTGATGCTGGCCGGTGGCAAGAGACGCTATGCCTCACCATGGTCCTTCCTCGTCGTGCATACGATTTTCGATATCAGTCCGGATGACAAGAACCATCCCAAACCCGAGGTCGAACGCATCGTGGAAGCGCCGAAATCGATCAGGAAGCCGATCACGCGCTACTTCAAGGCCATGGGTGTCGATCCGAAGCTGTTCGACGTCATGCGCTCCGCCAGTCCGACCTCGTTCCGGATCGTCGCGCCGGACGAAGCTCTTGCGCTGCGCCTGACGACGCACAAGGCACCCGCCAGCGAGCTCGTCGGCCTGGCGGAGTAAGGGATCCCACTTCCGCCGAGGTCTACTTCTTCGCCATCATCTTCTCGAGCACGCCCAGCATGACGGCGGAGACGACGAAGGCGAGGTGGATCACCGTGAACCAGAGGAGCTTGGTGTTGTCGTATTCGCTGGCGTTCAGAAACACCTGCAGCAGGTGGATGGAGGAGATGGCGACGATGGAGGAGGCGACCTTGATCTTCAGGCTGCCGCTGTCGAGCTTGCCCAGAA
>CAMFHT010000031.1 GCA_945952245.1 uncultured Rhizobium sp.
GCAACCCAGAACGCGGATACCTGCCGATGACTTCCCTTTCCTGGCTCACAGCCCGGCCCATCGCCCATCGCGGGCTGCACGACCTGACCCGCAACATCTGGGAAAACACGGCGTCGGCCTTTTCCGCCGCCATTGCCGGTAACTATACGATCGAATGCGACCTGCAATATACCGCGGATGATCGTGCCGTCGTGATCCATGATCATAATCTGCTCAGGCTCTGCGGCATCGACAGCGATATCAGGGACTGGACGTCGACCGAGTTGACGAAGCTTTCCGTGGGCGGAACGGCGGACAAGGTTCTCTGCCTTCCGGAATTGCTTCGGCTCGTCAATGGCGCCGTGCCGCTTCTGGTAGAGCTGAAGGGCAGTCGCGGCCGGGATGCCGGATTTTCGGAGGCGGTGCTCCGGGCGCTTGCCGGCTACCGGGGGCGGCTCGCCCTGATGAGCTTCGATCGCTGGCTGCTGAGCGAACTCAGGGATCTCGCCTGTCCATGGCCGCTCGGCCTGACGGCGGAGGGGCAGACGCAGGAGGAGCTTGCCGCCCATGCAGCGACCATGGCGCTCGGCCTCGACTTCATCTCCTATTGCAGCGAGCATCTTCCAAATCCCTTCGTCACCGGGCTCAGGGCGGCTGGTGTGCCCGTGATCGCGTGGACGATCCGAACGGCGAAGGAGGCACGCCTTGCTTATGAAAAGGCGGACCAGATCACCTTCGCGGGATTCCGGCCTTCGCCGGGCAGTGCCGGAAAGGCCGAAGATTGAAAGATTTCCACTGTTTCGAATTTCCGAAATCCCTGCACATCGGTCGACTTTTGAAAATAGTGTTATAGATTACAGCCGGCTGGAGACCCCGGCTTTATATATGGACAGACAGGGACGACGCCTAACCGATGAAATCAGCGCAATCCGCCTTCATGCGGGTCGAGACACTGAGACAGCGCAAATATGCGCCGATCCTGATTTCGTCCGGCGCTTTCCTGTCATCCCTCTGGCTGCGCTTCGTCTTCGATGGCAGCTTGCCGCCCGGATTTCCCTTCCTGACCTTCTTCCCGGCTGTCATCGTCACAGCCGTCATGGCCGGTACGCGCTATGGCGTGGCCGTGGCAGGGCTCTGTCTCCTGTCCGCCTGGTACTGGTTCATTCCACCCGAGGGCATGTTCAAGTTCGACGTCAAGGTGATCTGGGCGCTCGGCTTCTTCGCCGTGGTCGCCGGCGTTGATATCTTCATCATCCACTGGATGCGCCGGGCCATGCTGGCGCTCGCGGTGGAGCGAGAGAATTCGGCGCTTCTGGCTGCGGAACAGACCCGCCTTGCGGAACAGCAGCAGCAGCTTTTCCAGGAACTGCAGCACCGGGTTTCCAACAATTTCCAGATCGTCGCCTCGCTGCTGTCGATCCAGGAGCGCAAGCTTTCGGACACACCGTCCGCCGCCGCGGCGCTCCGCGATGCGCGCGCGCGTCTCGATCTCATGTCCCGCGTCCACCGCAGGCTCTATCTCTCCTCGACGGATGGCGTGGTGCTGCCGGACTACCTTCAGCAGCTCCTGACCGAAATCCTCGAAGCCGGCAATGCCGGCCGCACGCGCGTGACGATCGATGCCGAGCGGCTGTCGCTGACCGTCGATCAACTTACCAATCTCTCGCTGATCGCGCTCGAAGCGCTGACCAATGCCATCAAATATGCGCTCGCCGGCCGTGAAGATCCGGTACTCCGGATATCGGTCAAGACGGCAGGCCCGAACGAAGCCCGTTTCGTGATCGCAGACAACGGCCCCGGCTTCGAACCGGGCTTCGACCCTGCGCAAAGTCGCCAGCTCGGCTTCCGCCTGATGCGCGGTTTTGCAAGCTCGCTGCGCGGCAGCATCGCCTTCCGGAACGATCCGGGCGCGGTGGTGGAGGTGACATTCCCCCTGAAATGCACCGAGTGACGCTGCTTGCAGAGTATTTTCGGCTGTAACAATTAGCACGCAAAATCTTCTAGGCGGAACGATCAAGTCCCTGAGGCTATAAGGGATTCCGTCCGTTCCGCTCGCCAAATCGGTGCAATGTCTCGCAAAAAGGCTTGTCTCCGCCTTAAGAGAGTCGCTTTCCCGAAAACAAGACAGTATAGATGCGCGGGTTTGCCGGGGTTTGGATCGGCAGAAGTCTGAAGGGTTTTGAAAAGATGACGAATGTCGTGGTGGTCGGCTCCCAGTGGGGCGACGAGGGCAAGGGCAAGATCGTGGACTGGCTTTCGGAGCGCGCCGATGTGGTCGTGCGCTTCCAGGGTGGACACAATGCCGGCCATACGCTGGTGATCGACGGCGTCAGCTACAAGCTGTCGCTGATGCCGTCCGGCGTCGTGCGTCCGGGCAAGCTCGCCGTGATCGGCAATGGCGTGGTGGTGGACCCGCATGCGCTGCTCTCCGAGATCGACAAGCTGGCTGCCCAAGGCGTGACGGTGACGCCGGAGAACCTGCGCATTGCCGACAATGCCACGCTCATCCTCTCCGTCCACCGCGAGCTCGACGGCATGCGCGAGGACGCGGCTGCCGCGACCGGCAACAAGATCGGCACCACCCGCCGTGGCATCGGCCCGGCCTATGAGGACAAGGTCGGCCGCCGCGCCATCCGCCTCATGGATCTCGCCGAGCCCGACGCACTCGCCGCCAAGGTGGACCGGCTTCTGCAGCACCACAATGCGCTCCGCCGCGGCTTCGGCGTTGCCGAAGTCTCGCACGAGACGCTGATGCAGGAACTCACCTCCATTACTGACCGCGTGCTGCCGTTCCGCGATACGATCTGGCTGCTGCTCGACAAGGAGCGCCGCCGCGGCGCACGCATCCTGTTCGAAGGCGCGCAGGGCTCGCTCCTCGACATCGACCACGGCACCTATCCCTTCGTCACCTCGTCCAACACGGTCGCCGGCCAGGCCGCCGCCGGTTCGGGCATGGGTCCCGGCTCGCTCGGCTACATCCTCGGCATCACCAAGGCCTACACGACTCGCGTCGGCGAAGGTCCGTTCCCGACCGAGCTGCATGACGAGATCGGCCAGTTCCTGGGCGAACGCGGCCATGAGTTCGGCACCGTCACGGGCCGCAAGCGCCGCTGCGGCTGGTTCGATGCGGCGCTGGTGCGCCAGTCGGTCGCCACCAACGGCATCACCGGCATCGCGCTGACCAAGCTCGACGTGCTCGATGGCCTGGACGAGCTGAAGATCTGCGTCGGCTATATGCTGGATGGCGAGCGGATCGATCACCTGCCGGCAAGCCAGGCTGCGCAGGCGCGAGTCGAGCCGGTCTACGTGACGCTCGAAGGCTGGAAGGAATCGACGGTCGGTGCACGCAAATGGGCGGATCTTCCGGCCCAGGCGATCAAATACGTGCGTCAGGTTGAAGAGCTGATCGGTGCACCCGTCGCTCTCCTGTCTACAAGTCCGGAGCGGGACGACACCATACTTGTGACCGATCCGTTTGAGGACTAAGGTCACGGCTTGTTTATGGTTAGCAGGGTGTAAACCGTTGTTTACGAGAAATTTCTGATGGCGGATTTTGTAGCAGTCATTCGCAGGGCCGTCGACGGCCTTTCGGACAATACGCCGGAAATGCGCGTAAAGGTCTACGAGAAGGCTCGTGGAGCGGTACTTCGCCAGCTCGAAAGCATGAAGCCGCGTCCGCCGGAAGAGATGCTCCGTCGCCAGCTGGACAAGCTGGAGGCGGCTATCCTCGAGGTGGAAGCCGAACACGCAGAAGCCCAGCCAGCTTTAGACGAGCCCGAAAACCTGGAGCCGGAGATCCTGCCGGCTCCGGTGGCAGACGAGCCTGCGCCGCCGGAAGAGCAGGGCACCTATGACGCACCTGCGGAGGAAGCCGCGGAGACCTGGAGCGAGCCGCAGGCTGCCGCACCCGTCGAGGAAGCCTACTCCCATCAAGAACAGGCCGAGCCGGCGCCTGCCGCCGAGGATGCGTGGCAGCAGCCGGAGCCGGTGGCCGGTCCAGAGGCCTATGCCGCGCCCCAGCCGGCGGTGGAGCCCGCGGCGGAGATCCGTCCGGTCGTCCAGTCCACTCCGCCGGGCCGCACCGCGCCCATGCTCTGGGAAGACGAGGTCTGGGCTGACGAGGAGCAGCCTGCGCCACCGCAGCAAGTCGAGCCCGAACCCTTGGTTCAGGCCGAAACCGTTGCCTACCACGAGCCCGAGCGCGCGCCGGAACCGGATTACCATCCAGAGCCGACCCCCGATGTCATCGAGCTTCCAGGTCCGGTCAGCGATCATGGCGCGGAAACCTCGCCGCCGCTCGGCCACGCCGAGGAAGAGCCTGCGCCCGCAGCAACTGTCGCGGAAGAGCCGGTCCAGGATCCCTACTGGCAGGAAGCTGCCGAGCAGGACGTTCCCGCCGATTTTCCGGTCGAGGAACCCGTCTCCCATTACGGCCGCGCCGCTGCTGAAGAGCCTGTGGCGCCTGAAGTCGAGCCCACGCAGGGCGGCCTCGATGGCAACTGGCCGGAAGACGGTCTGAGCGCACCCGTCACTGCCCGCGTCGCCCGCGAGCGCTGGTCTGGCACGGCAGTCTACCAGCCCGCAGCGGAAGAAGCGATCGCCGAGACCGCACCCGAGCTGGTCGCAGCCTATGAGGAAACGCAGCATGCTGATGCCGCGTCCTCTGCCGATCCGCTTGGATGGCAGCAGCAGACCGACGCGGTTCCCGTCGATGTCGAGGCGGAGCCCGCCGAATTCGTTGAGGTTGGAACGGTCCAGGGCGAACTTGCGGCCGCAGCGCAGGACACGTTCGATCAGCCCGTGCTGCATGGCCAGACCGTCTATGAGCCAGTGGAAGAGCGTGCCGAGCCTGTTCTGGCAGAGGTCGCCGCGCCGGTCGTCCCCGTCCAGGCAGAGCCGCCTGCGCCCGATCCGGTCGTCTTTGACGAGCCAGCGCCGCGCGAAGTCCGTCGCAGCGAGCCGCAGGCCGATGCGGCGTGGGATGATTCCCCGTTCAGCGACGTGCCGCTTCCCGCCTCTTCCGACGCGCGCCGCACCGAAGGCAAGGACGCCGACCCGCAGTGGGACGAGTTCCAGGATTTCGAGGGCTTCGAAAAGCGCGAGCCGAAGGAAGAGGATCTCGCCGATACGGATCTGCTCACGGCACCGCCGGAAAAACCCGCCCGGTCCTACCGTATCCAAGAGCGCCGCCGCATCGACTTCACCTCGCTCGGCCTCGGGCTTCTCGGCCTCGCGCTCGTTGCCGGGTCCGGCTATGGCGCCTGGACCTTCCGCGATACGCTGAGCGGTCTCGTCACCGGTCTCGTCTCGACGCCGCCCACCGAAACCCAGAAGTCCGCAACCGAGCAGACGCCGGCAAAGCCTGCGACGACTGGCACGGCCGCGACGACCGGCGCTGGCACAGGTGCGACCGCACCGGCCCCAATGACGCCGACGGATACGGCGAGCGCCGAACCTGATATCCAGAAGTTCACGCAGCGCCTGCAGCCCGATGGCACCGAGGTGGACGAGGGCACCGGCACCGGCTCGTCGTCCAGCGGCGAAGGCCGGTCGCTTGCACCGCAGACGGTCGCATCCAGCGAGCCTGCAGGCAGCACGCCGCCGACCGGACCGAACACCGTCGTGGCGAATACGCCCGCCATACCCACCGGTGTCTCCCAGAAGATGTATCTCTACGAGGAGCGCGTCGGCCAGACATCGCCGGTCGCGGTCGAAGGGGCGGTCGTCTGGTCGCTGAAGCACGAAAAGACCGATGACGGCAAGGAAGAGGCGATCGTCCAGGCGCAGGTTTCTGCTCCGGAACGCGGCCTCTCGGCGCTCATTTCCTTCAAGCGCAATCTCGATCCCTCGCTGCCGGCCAGCCATCTGGTCGAGCTCGTCTTCTCGCTGCCGAAGGAGTTCGAAGGCGGCGCGATCGAAAGCGTGCAGCGCGTGGCGCTGAAGCAGACAGAGCAGGACCGCGGCGACCCGCTGATTGCCGTTCCCGCGAAGATCACCGACGACTTCCACATGATCGCGCTGAATGACTATGCCGACGCCCGCGACTTCAACCTGAAGCTCCTGCAGACGCGCGACTGGATCGACATTCCCGTGACCTACCGCAATGGGCGCCGGGCACTGATCACGATGGAGAAGGGGTCGACTGGTGCGGCAGCCTTCAATCAGGCCATCGGCGAATGGCGCGCGCTCGATCCGTCCACCACGGCAGTGCCTGCAAACAGCCCGCCGGCCCAACCGGCTCCGGCGCCTGCCAATCCGCAGTAATTCACGACACGAAAAGCCCGGTCAGAACCAACTGGCCGGGCTTTTGATTTGTGACTGAAGCAATGCCGCCTCAGGCGTCTTCGACCACGCGCAACGCCTTCAGCCTTGCCTCGGCATCCTTCTGCACGGCCTCCTGCACCTTCTCGAAGGCGCGGACTTCGATCTGGCGCACGCGTTCGCGGCTGATGTCGAATTCGGTCGAGAGATCTTCAAGCGTCGCCGGATCTTCGGAAAGGCGGCGGGCCTGGAAGATGCGGCGTTCGCGGTCGTTCAGCACGCCCATGGCGCGGGAGAGCATGCCGCGGCGGGTTTCCAGCTCGTCCTGCTGGATCAGCACGGTTTCCTGGCTGTCGTGATCATCCACCAGCCAATCCTGCCACTGGCCGGATTCGCCTTCGGAGGCGCGGATCGGCGCGTTCAGCGACGCATCGCCCGAGAGGCGGCGGTCCATGCTGACCACTTCCTCCGGAGAAACGTTCAGCTTGGTCGCGATCTCCTGGATCTGGTCGGGCTTCAGGTCGCCGTCGTCGATGGCCTGGATGCGGCCCTTCAGGCGGCGGAGGTTGAAGAACAGGCGCTTCTGGTTGGCGGTGGTGCCCATCTTCACGAGCGACCACGAGCGCAGCACATATTCCTGGATCGCGGCCTTGATCCACCACATGGCATAGGTGGCAAGGCGGAAGCCACGGTCGGGATCGAATTTCTTGACCGCCTGCATCAGCCCGACATTGCCCTCGGACACGACTTCGCCAATCGGCAGGCCATAGCCGCGATACCCCATGGCAATCTTCGCCACGAGGCGCAGATGGCTGGTCACGAGCTTGTGGGCGGCGTCGCGGTCCTGATGCTCCTGGTAGCGCTTGGCGAGCATGTACTCTTCCTGCGGCTCCAGCATCGGAAACTTGCGGATTTCATCGAGATAACGGTTGAGACCGGCTTCGCCGGCGGTAATGGAAGGCAGAGAATTGCGGGCCATGAAGCACCCCCTCGTCGTTTTTTGTCCGGCTCCCTACGGCACTGACCCCCGGGCAGCCGTCGGCAGTCCTGTGAAAGGCCCTACCGGACTTCATCACATAAGAATGGGTTCATGGCCTTTCAAGGGCGCAGCTTCCGCATTTGTTCCCCGTGCGGATTAACTTTTCGCAAGGTTTCAACCGCGCAGCGCTTCGACCAGAGCCTCCATGTCCTCAGGCATGGGCGCCTCGAAATGCATGACCTCGCCTGTCCGTGGATGCTCGAAGGCAAGCAGGAAGGCGTGCAGCGCCTGGCGCGGGAAAGCGTTCACGACAGCCTTCGCCTCCTCGGGCAGAAGGTTCGCCTTGGTGCGGAAGGCGGCGCCGTAATCGGCGTCGCCGATCAGCGGATTTCCCATATGCGCCATGTGCACGCGGATCTGGTGCGTACGACCCGTCTCCAGCTGGCATTCCACCAGTGAGGCGAGGCAGGTCGCGTCGGGCTTCTCGTGAAAGCGCTCCAGCACCTCGTAATGGGTGATCGCCTCGCGGGCGTCCTCCGCCTCCTCGCGCTTCACGCTTCGCTTGGTGCGGTCGTTGTTCGCCCGGCCCAGCGGCGCATCGATCGTGCCGCGAAGCTGGCGCGGACGGCCCCAGACGACGGCCTGATAGGCGCGCTCCAGCGGGCCGGAGCGACCATGGTCGGCGAACTGGGCGGCCAGATGCCGGTGGGCGGCATCGTTCTTCGCCACAACCATGACGCCCGTCGTGTCCTTGTCGAGCCGGTGCACGATGCCCGGACGCTTCACGCCGCCGATGCCGGAAAGGCTCTCGCCGCAATGGTGGATGAGCGCGTTGACGAGCGTGCCCGTCCAGTTGCCGGCACCGGGATGGACGACGAGGCCCGCGGGCTTGGCGATGACGATCAGGTCCTCGTCCTCGTAGAGCACGTCGAGCGGAATGTCCTCGCCCTGCGGCACCGGATCTTCCGGCTCGGGCAGTTCGATTTCCACCCGGTCGCCGACCTTGATCTTCTTCTTCGGCTCCGTCACGGCCGCGCCGTTCAGGTAGACGGCACCCTGCTCGATCAGCGCCTTGATGCGGTTGCGGGAAAACTCGCCCTCCAGCTTGCCGGTCAGCCACTGGTCCAGCCGGCCTTCGGCACTTTCATCGGCCTCCAGCACTTTCCTATTGCCGGCTGCTTGGGTAAAGGGGTCATTCATTTCTTTTCATTCCCGCTGAGGACGTGCGCCATGTCGAATCTCGATACAGAAGAACAGGAAGACAAGCCGCTCGACCCGGTCATGGAAAAGGTTCGGCGCAAGATGGTTCGTCTCCAGCTCGTGTCCGCCGGTATCATGCTGGTCATGTTTATGGCGGTGCTGGGTGCGATTGTCTACAAGGTCACGCGCCCCGATCCAAGGGCCCAGGCCGCACTCGGCGGGGCCGGCATACCCGTCGGTGAAAAGGTCAAGGCGGTCGCCAGCCTGCCGGCCGGCTTCCAGGTGCGCTCCGTCTCGCTCTCCGGCGGGCAGGTCCTGTTCTACGGCAGTGGCGTCGGTACCGGCGACATGGCAATCGTCTACGACATCGCGACCGCGCGCATCGTCGCCGAGATCTCCGTCAAGTAAGCGGCAACGGATGACCACGAACCGGCAGACGATCGCCATCACCGATCCGGCTGACGCCCGCGTCGCGGCCTATCGCGACATCCGGGAACGCGACCTCGTCGGGCGGCAGGGCCGCTTCGTGGCCGAGGGGACGGTCGTGCTGCGCATGCTCGCGGCCCATCATGGCGGCGCCCAGGGCTTTGCCGCGGAAAGCGTGCTCGTGCTCGAAAACCGGGTGGCGGGCGTCGCCGACATTCTCGCGCGCTTTCCTGAGGATGTGCCGGTCTATACCGCGACATCTGAGGTGCTCGATGCCATAGCTGGCTTTCCCATGCACCGCGGCGTGCTCGCGATCGGGCGGCGAAGCGAGCCGCCGACGCTTGCGGCGCAGATCGAGGCGCTGCCGGAGCGGGCTCTGGTGGTGGTGGCCGCGGGCATTTCCAACCACGACAACATCGGCTCGATCTTCCGCAATGCCGCAGGATTCGGCGCGAGCCTCATGGTGCTGGACGAAACCTGTTGCGACCCGCTCTACCGCAAGGCCCTGCGCGTTTCCGTCGGCTCGGTTCTCTCGGTGCCCTATGTACGCGAGGGAACTACGCTCGCCGGCCTCGAGGCGCTGCAGGCCGCGGGCTTTGCGGTCTGGGGGCTCTCACCCTCCGGCGAGTGCGAGATTGGTGATGTCGATCAGGCGCAACGCATCGCCCTGGTGCTCGGCACGGAGGGGGAGGGGCTGCCGCAGGCGGTCATGCAGCGCTTTCGCACCGCCCGCATTGCGCAGGCGCCGGGCCTCGACAGCCTGAACGTCGCGACCGCAAGCGGCATCGCGCTCTATTCCATCGCGATCCGCAACGGTTTCATCTGAAGCTGTCAGGCGGGTTTCGGCTCGTCCGGGATGAGCGAGCGGATGCGGTCGGCAAGGCTCGGATGGGGGCCGGTATCCGGAGCGGCGGCATGCAGAATGCCGTGGATCGGCGAGGTCTTGCCTTCCTCCACCGCCGTGATCGCGACCATGCGGGCGGCGACCGAGGCAAGCTCGTCGCGCAGCGCCGAATCATGGGTGGTCGAGCGGGATTTCACCAGCCGTTCGGCAAGAGCCGCACTCTGGTGGCGGAGCTCGTCCTTCAGCGCGGGGATTTCTTCCGGCACGAGGCCCCCTTCCAGGTCATCGCCCACGGGTTCGGACGTGGCCTTTCGGCCGGCCTTGCGGTCCGGGGCGGCATTGCGGGCGAGTTTGCGGGCTTCGCGCGTTTCGGTCGTCAGTGTCTTGATCTTGTCGCGCAGGCGGGCAACCTCCTGGCTGCGGCGTTCCACGAGCGCCTCGCGGTCGGCAATGGTCGCCTGTTCGCGGGACAGGCGGTCGGAAAGACGCAGAGCCTTGTGCTCTTCCTGCTCCAGCCGCTGCTCGGCCTCCTTGGCGCGCACGGTCAGCAGGCGCACCTCGCGGCGCAGGGTGTCGCGCTCCTCGCGCAGCGTCTGCATGCGATAGCGCTCGCTTTCGTGCTGGGCGTTGCGGGCGGCAAGATCGATCTTCAGGTTGTCGCGGTCGGTGGCGAGACGGTTGATCTGCTTGTTGAGGTTTTCCATCTCCGTCTCGCGCTCGGAAATGGCCTGTTCCAGCTCGGCGATCTTGAGCTGGAGCTGTTCGGCACGGGTTTCGCCCTGGCGAAGCGCTGAGCGCATGTCGGCCGCCTCGACGCTCATCTGCTCGACCTGCGCCTTGAGCTCGCCGTTCTCGGCGGTCAGCCGGTTCGCCTGGCCGTTCAGCTCCTCATGCGCCACCTGCAGCAGGACGCGGCGCTCACGCTCCTGGGTCAGTTCCTGCACGGTGCGCGATTGTTCGGCGGCGAAGGCGGCGCGGGCCATGTCCTTCTGGGCGCGCACTTCCTGCGGCGAAAGCGGCATGGTCTCCTTGATGCGGTTTTCCGTGAACACGACCACTCGGCGCTGGACGGCAGGCGCCACCAGCATGACGAGGAAGGCCGCCGTCAGGAAGCCCAGTCCGAAGAGAAGCCCATATTCGATCACGGCGACACCGCTTCATTTGTCCTGCCCTGTCCGGCAGTGCATTTCATTAAACATCGCCGCAACGGAACTGCAAGCGGTACGGACGGCATCGTACCGCTCATTACCGAGGATCAGAAAGGGTTCCAGGTCGGCTGCTGGGTTAGCTTCAGGTAGCCGACATTGACGCCGAGGCGCGCGCCGACACCGGTGCGGATCGGAACGATGATCACGTCATGCTCCTTCAGCACCGTCATGCCGACGCCGGCGACCACGTAGGCCGAGCCCGAAATGCCGCCATAGCGGGTGTAGAGGGCGCCGAGGTTCGGTAGGTCGTAGACCAGCATCATCACCCGGCTGCCCTGGCCGCCATAGTCGAGGCCGAGCGATGGGCCCTGCCAGAACACGCTGTGCTGGCCGATGTTCTTCGTGTAGAGGTCGCCTTCGCCATAGGTGAGACCGGCGATGAAGGCGCCGGAGCCTTCCTGCCCGAGAATATAGCCGTTCGGCAGGCCATACTGGGAGAACGCATTCTCGACAACCTTGGCGAGGCCGCCGCTGGTGGAGCCGAAGAAGTCGTTACCCGCGTCGATGATCTCCTGGATCGTGTAGGTGCTGGAACCCGCGGCATGGGCCGCGCGTCCCGGCAGCACGGTCAGCGCCAGCACGCCGAAGAGCGCCAGCAGCGTTCTGCCGGCGGCGCCAGCCTTGCGGCGGGTCGACTGGAGAAGGCATTTCATCATGGCATCCACTCCTCAAATCAGCGGGCGCTTTCCCACCCTGAATATGCATTTTGCGTGGATGGGATTAACAATCGGTTTACCAAATATGGTGTCATTATGGCTGAGGCTATTGCTGTGCGCGCCGCCGCCCTGAACAAAGGTCGGCAGTTGCCGCGACGGCGGGGTGAACGTCTCTTTGTGCGGGTACGGATCTCAGGCTTCGGCCGGGCGGGTCGGTGCCCCTTTACCGTTGAACAATTCCGCAATGGGACGATCCTCGTCCGCGCGGTGCCATGATGCAGGAGGGCTTGCATGTCCAGGAATCCCAATCTCACGCTTGACGGAGCGGATCTCGCAGCACTTCTGTGCAGCCGCGTCTGCCACGACGTGATCTCCCCGGTCGGCGCGATCAACAACGGTCTCGAACTGCTCGATGAGAGCGGCAGCGACGCCGATGCGATGGATCTGATCCGCACCAGCGCGCTCAACGCCTCGGTCCGGCTCAAGTTCGCCCGTCTTGCCTTCGGCGCCTCCGGCTCCGTCGGCGCTTCGATCGATACCGGCGAAGCGGAAAAGGCAGCCAAGGATTTCGCGGCCGCCGAAAAGAAGACCGAGGTCATCTGGAACGGCCCGCGCGCCATCATTCCGAAGAACCGGGTGAAGCTCCTGCTCAACCTCTTCCTCGTCGCCTATGGCTCGATCCCGCGCGGCGGCTCGGTCGAGGTGACGCTCGAAAATCCGGAATTCGACGCCAAGTTCACGATCGTCGCCAAGGGCCGGATGATGCGCGTGCCGCCCAAGTTCATCGAGATCAACACCGGCACTGTCGAAGAGGCGATCGATGCCCACAGCATCCAGCCCTATTACACGGTGCTGCTCGCCGACGAGACCAAGATGGAGATCACCCATACGGTCACGCCGGAGGAAATCACCTATACGGCGGTTCTAAAGGACAAGTGAGTAACCTTTCCTTAGGCGAGCGCGGTTAGCCTCAGGGCAAATGTGCTTAGCTCCCCTCCTGGGAGCCCGGAGGCTAACCCGATGCAGCGTCTGATGATTGCAGATGGATCCGATATCGTCCGCAAGGTCGGACGGCGAATCCTGACCGAACTCAACTTCATGGTCTCGGAGGCCGCTACGGCGCTCGAGGCCGTGCACCGCTGCGAAGCCGAACTGCCGAACATCCTGATCGTCGACGCAGCGCTCGACGGCGCCCTGGAACTGATCGGCACGATCCGCAGCCTGCCGGGCGGCAAGGACGTGAAGATCTACTACTGCGTCGTCGAAGCCGATCTGAAGAAGATGATGGCCGGCAAGCGGGCAGGGGCGACCGACTTCCTGATGAAGCCCTTCGACCGCAAGATCCTGACCTCGGTCTTCGCGGGTCTTTCCATCGCCGCCTGATCCCGCTCTGATCCGTTTTCACCGCTGCATTCGACCGAATGCGGCGGTTTTTTATTGTCGTAAATTTCTGGGCGCAGAACGAAAAAATCCCGCCGGAGGCAAGGCCGGCGGGATTTTCGGGAATGGTGGGTTCGCTATCCGAGCTCAGGCGGTCTCGAGATAGTCGGCGCCATCGGGCTCGCGCAGCACGTAGCCGCGGCCCCAGACGGTTTCGATGTAGTTTGCGCCGCCGGCGGCATTGGCAAGCTTCTTGCGCAGCTTGCAGATGAAGACGTCGATGATCTTCAGTTCCGGCTCGTCCATGCCGCCATAGAGGTGGTTCAGGAACATTTCCTTGGTCAGCGTGGTGCCCTTGCGCAGCGAGAGCAGCTCCAGCATCTGGTATTCCTTGCCGGTCAGGTGCACGCGCTGGCCGCCGACTTCCACGGTCTTGGCGTCCAGGTTGACGATCAGGTCGCCGGTGGCGATGACCGACTGGGCGTGGCCCTTCGAACGGCGGACGATGGCATGGATGCGGGCTACCAGCTCGTCCTTGTGGAATGGCTTGGTCATGTAGTCATCGGCGCCAAAACCGAGACCACGGACCTTGTCCTCGATCCCGGCCATGCCGGAGAGGATGAGAATGGGTGTCTTCACCTTCGACAGACGCAGTGTTCTCAGCACTTCGTAGCCCGACATGTCAGGAAGGTTCAGGTCAAGCAGAATGATATCATAGTCATACAGCTTGCCGAGATCCACGCCCTCTTCACCGAGGTCTGTGGTATACACGTTGAAACTTTCAGACTTGAGCATCAACTCGATGCTCTGCGCGGTCGCGCTGTCGTCTTCGATGAGTAGAACCCGCATGTTTATCCCCTTTACCGCCGCATTAAGGTCGTCTTGGCCCCCTTACGCGATACGGATCCAGTCGTTGCCTGATTTGGAAGCTGCCACCAAATGGTTAACAAATTCTGATTCCCTCTGACAAGGTGTACCGAACTTATTAAATATTTTTAGCACTCCCCTGATTTCCCATAAGAATCTGGCTTCAGGCTTGCTCAACCGAAATGTGAGGAAAACCCGCTAACCGATTCTTCTGACTCACCAATGCAGAACATTGTTTTTCTGCATTCAGTATTTACCTACCCTTAAAACCTCCCCCCTATCATTGACGATGCCCGTAAATGAAAGGTTACCAACGGTAGGTTTTTGTTAACGCCGCCCAATTTTTTTTAAGGAAGAAGGCGGTGGCAGGGCACTCGGGTTAATGAATTGAGTGGAGCCGGGGTCTCGTATCACGGGAGTATTGCGTATGAAGACGCGTGAGAGCCTAGTGCGCCTGAAAGAATTTCAGGTGAATGAAAAACGCCGGCAGCTGCAGCAGCTGCAGGTGATGATGGCGGAATTCGAACGGATGGCGAAGGAGCTGGAAAACCAGATCACGCTGGAAGAGAAGAAGTCCGGCATCACCGACCCGAACCACTTCGCCTATCCGACCTTTGCAAAGGCAGCGCGCCAGCGTGCCGACAACCTGCAGGTCTCGATTCGCGAGTTGAAGGCACAGCAGGACGCAGCCACGGCCGCGCTCGAGGAGGTCCAGGCGGAATACAGCCGCGCCGCCGCCCTCGAGGAACGCGACGGCGCCGTCCGCGCCCGCGCCTGACAAAAAGGGCAGGGGACGAGCCGACCTGGAGCGGAAGCGCGAGGCTTCCCGCAAGGGCGGACCCGTGTCCCCGGTAACCGAGTTTTAAGAAACCGCCGCCGGTGGCCTTTGCCCCGTGCCGGCGGTTTCTGGCGTTGGACCGGGGGATGCCGCAGGTCTCGTCGAATTCAGGATAGCAAAAAACCCGGTCCGCAAGCCGCGTCCGGGTTCATGGGCAAACCGTCAGGGATGATGTGATGCGTCAGTGACGATATTGCTGGATACGGGTGGTGCGGAGCCCCGCCAGGCCGTGATCGTTGATGGACGACTGCCAGGAGAGGAACTCCTCGACCGTCAGCGTATAGCGTTCACAGGCTTCTTCCAAGCTCAACAGGCCACCGCGAACCGCTGCGACAACCTCTGCCTTGCGGCGAATCACCCAGCGGCGCGTATTGGCCGGGGGAAGATCCGCGATCGTCAGCGGGCTGCCATCGGGGCCGATGACATATTTCACTCGGGGTCGAATCATTTCGGTCATTGGACTCTCTACACATACTCAAGACCACATGACCGAACTCTAGCCCTGCATCATTTAAGATTTGCCTAAGCACCGTGCGAAAAATTTTCACAAATGCAGGACTTGCGCGGTACAGTATTGGTTGATCAAATAGCTTAAAGGCTGGTTAAAATCTATTATTAAAAGTTAACAGATCTAAAACGGAGCGATGATATTTCACGTTATTGTTCCTTATCTTAAAAGGCGCGATATGAAAAACAATCTGTTCGTGAATGAATACAAGTTCGCCACGGCCGTACCTTCGGGAAAAGAAGCCCGGCGAATTGCAGTTCGCGCCGCTTTGCATGACAAATACTGGTGCGGCAGGCGCTGCACGCCGGAGGAGCCATGCAGAATCGCCGTGCCGGCCCTCGTCACCCGAGCATCGCCAACACCATATCGCTCTTCGAGAAATCATATTTTGCCGAACCAGCCGTGTGCGCCAGCTGGATGAGATCGTCGGTCTTGAGGCTCGCCAGCGTCATGGCGCTGTAGGGGCCGCCATTCTGTGCGCCCGCAAGCGGGAAGGCGAAGATTGTGGCGCCGTTCAACTGGACGGCCACCGTGGAGGCATTGACCAGGCCTGTCATGATGTTGATCTGGATGAGGTAGAGGCCAGCTACCTTGATCTTGACCGCCTTTCCCATGTTTGCCGTGGTCACGGTCGCACCGAAATCGAAGTTGGTTGGCTTTGCGGCGGGTTCGAGAAACCCGATGTAACTCGTCGCGACGACGGACTGCAGCGTTGCCGAGCCTGTCGCAAACGTGAAGCGCGTCAGGGGACGGTTGGGAAGCGTCGCGATCCCGTTGGGATCGATGGAAAGGCCAACCAGCCAGTTCTTTCCGTCCCAGGTCTTGAACGACAGGTTGTCTGCGCCGACGAGGCCGATCTCGGCCTTGCCGACATAGGCGTTCTGAAAGAGCACCGAGGCCGTGTCGGTGTCGCTGGCCTTGTTGATCGTGAGCTGGTGGCTCTTGCCGGCATGCGTGAACAGGCTCGCCCCGGAGCTGACCGCAAGACGGTTGATCAGACTGGCCGTCGCGTTGATGCCGACGGTGTCGAAGCTGCCGTTCGGATTGGCGGCGGGTGGGGCCCCCTTCACGTCCTGCCAGCCCGTGCCGTCGAAGGAATACAGTGCCGTCTTGCTTTCCAGCCAGGCCAATGTGCCCTTCTTTTGCCGTGTGAAGACCCAGCTTCCGGACTGTTGAACCGCGGTATCACCATCATGGCCTGTCCAAACGCCGTTCGCGCCGGCCATCACGGCATAGGTTGCCCCTGCAACGGGAGATGCCGGCGGTGTCGTGAGCAGATCCTGCAGTGCCAGCTGTGGGGTCTTCAGGTCCCACCAGCCGGTGCCGTCATAGCAGATGGTCGTGGTCTTGCTCTCCAGCCAGGCGAGCGTGCCTTTCTTCTGCTTCGTGAAGACCCAGCTGCCGGCCTGCTGAACTGCCGTTTCGCCATCATGGCCCGCCCATGCACCGCTCGCGCCGGCCGCCACGCCATAGGTCGCTGCAGCAACCGGAGACGCCGGCGGTGCGGTCAGAAGATCCTGCAGCACGAGTTGCGTCTGCTGGGTCTGCTGGGCTTGCTGCGCGGGCTTGAGGTCGAACCAGGCCGTGCCGTCGAAGCACATCAGAGACGCTTTCGTCTGCTGCCAGGCAAGCGTTCCCTTGTTCTGCCTTGTGAACACCCAATTGCCGGCCTGCTGAACCGTCGTGTCGCCATCATGGCCTGCCCATGCGCCGGTGGCCCCTGCCAGCACGCCATAGGTGGCGCCGGCCAACGGGCTTGCCGGCGGTGCCTGAAGCTGATCCTGCAGCACCAGCTGTGACGGCTTCAGTTCCTGCCAGGCGGAACCATCGAAATAATAGGTCCAGGCCTTGCTTTCGAGCCAGGCGAGCCAGCCGCGCTTTGGCTTCGTGAACAGCCAGTACCCGTCCTGATAGAGTGCAAGCTCACCCTCGTGACCCGACCAGAGCCCGGTTGCGCCGGTCGCAATCCCATAGCCATCGCCGGCGGCCGGCGCGGCGGGCGGTGTCGCGGTGATGTCGAGAATCGTGATCTGCGAGAGACCGTCGAGCCGTTGCAGCGCCTCGTTATGGGTCACGTGCTTCTGCGCTTGGTCGGGGCTGATATAGGGAAGCTGCAGGTTTGGCGTCTCGTCGTTCATGGCTCGGCTCCGGTCTTTCCTTGGTTCAGGATAAGGACCGGCGGCTGGCGGGGGAGATTCCTGCGTCTCGAAGCTGAAAAGACATCACTTTTTGCAACTTTCATCCCCTCCGGCGGGAACGGCGGAAAGGAGCTGTTGCGCTTTTGTGCCATGCGGCGATTGTCCCGCGCGGAGCGTCCTGCTGCGTCGCAATTGCACCTTGTCCTTTGCTATTTGCGCTGCGAATGTGCGCTCCGTCTCATCTCATGTCCGGACGTATTCAATGCGATATTCTGCCCTGTCCATCCTGCGCAATGCGCTGACCGGCAACCGCGACTGGAAGCCCGCCTGGCGGGAGCCGGAGCCCAAGCCGCATTACGACGTGATCATCGTCGGCGGCGGCGGGCATGGCCTTTCCACCGCCTATTATCTTGCCAAGGAGTTCGGTATCACCAACGTGGCCGTGCTGGAGAAGGGCTATATCGGCTCCGGCAATGTGGGCCGCAACACCACGATCATCCGCTCAAACTACATCCTCGAAGGCAACGAGCCGTTCTACGAGTTCTCGCTGAAGCTCTGGGAAGGGCTGGAGCAGGACTTCAACTTCAACGCCATGGTTTCCCAGCGCGGCATCATCAATCTCTTCCACGACGATTCGGGCCGAGACCACTATGCGCGGCGGGGCAATTCCATGATGATCCACGGCGTGGATGCGGTGCTGCTGAACCGCGAGGAGGTAAAGGCCATGGTGCCCTACCTCAACTACAACCATGCGCGCTTTCCGATCCAGGGCGCGCTCTACCAGAAGCGCGCGGGCACCGTGCGTCACGACGCCGTCGCCTGGGGCTATGCGCGGGGCGCGGACAGCCGCGGCGTCGACGTGATCCAGAACTGCGAGGTCACCGGCATCCGCCGAGACGCCTCCGGCCGGGTCACCGGCGTCGAGACGTCGAAGGGCTTCATCGGCTGCAACAAGCTTGCCATGGCCGCTGCCGGCAATACCACGACCGTCGGCCGCATGGCCGGTCTGGAGCTGCCGATCGAAAGCCATGTGCTGCAGGCCTTCGTGTCCGAGGGGTTGAAGCCCGCGATCCACCACGTGCTGACCTATGGCGGCGGGCATTTCTACATCTCCCAGTCCGACAAGGGCGGTCTCGTCTTCGGCGCGAGCCTCGACTATTTTTCCTCCTATGCCCAGCGCGGCAATCTCGCGACGGTGGAGGAGACGATCGAGGAGGGCGTGTCGCTGATCCCCGGCCTTTCCCGCGCCCGGGTGCTGCGCGCCTGGGGCGGCGTGATGGACATGTCGATGGATGGGTCGCCGATCATCGACCGCACGCACATCGACAATCTCTATCTCAATTGTGGCTGGTGCTATGGTGGCTTCAAGGCCACGCCCGCCTCGGGCTTCTGCTTCGC
>CAMFHT010000032.1 GCA_945952245.1 uncultured Rhizobium sp.
CAGTAGAGCTGCGCGCACCCGTCCGCCGGCTCTACGAAGTGCGTCAGGCGGCGGCTACGGCCTGACAGAAAGGTTGATCCACGATAAGAAGCGGGCCCGATGATCGCTCATCGGGCCCGCTTTTCTCAGCCGACTTGACTTACATCGCGTCCGCCCGAACCCACACGCTGACACTGCCGCCATTCACCGGGAAGGCAGCCTTGCCGTCTTCGCCGATCGTCACATCTGCGTCGTGATGTCCAAGGAAGTCGCGGAACGAGGTACCGGCAAGGTCCGTCCCGAGATCTGCAACCTTCTCGCCGCCTGCGCCATTCGAGAGCACCACTACGCAACCCGGCTGATCATCCGTCCCATGACGGACGAATCCGACACAGGAGAAGTGGTCGAAGAGGTCCGTCTGCGGCCCATGGGCAAAGCGCTGCCGCGCCTCGATGAGCTTCGGCAGGCAGGGGATGGCCGGCATGTCCACCGTGTGCTCACCGCCGTCATCGCCGGCGTCCTGGTAGGACGCGCCGAAGAGGTCGGGATAGAAGACGCAAGGGACGCCCTGCTCTCGGAGAAGGATAAGCGCATAGGCAAGCGGCTTGAACCAGGGATCGACAGAGGCTTCCAGCGATTGCAGGGGCTGGGTATCGTGATTGTCCACCAGTGTTACCGCATGCTCTGGCATGGCGGCGACGAGGGAGCCCTCGAAGATCCTGCTGATGTCATAGCTTTCGCCCTGCTTCGAGGCCTCGTGGAAGCTGTGATGGAGAGCCACGTCGAAGAGCATCAGCTGCTTGTCGGCGAGGTCGAGATAGGAGCCGAGCGCTGCCATGTCCGGATGCCAGTATTCGGCGACGACGAAGAGGTTTGGATCGACCGTGTCGCGCATGTGGCCCACCCAGTCCCGGAAGAACCAGGCGGGAATGTGCTTGGCGGCATCGAGCCGGAACCCGCCAACCGGAACCTGTTCGCCGAGCCAGCGGCCCCAGTATTTCAATTCCTCGTAGACTGCCTTGTTGCGGAACTCGACGTCCGCGCCCATGAGGTAGTCGAAATTGCCGAGCTCCTGGTCGACCTCGTCGTTCCACTGCCCCTCGCCATACTGGTTCATCAGCTTGAACACGCCGCGCTCGTCCGGCTCCTCGATGACGTCGACGCCGCTGAAGCACTGGCGGTCCCAGACGAACTTGGAATGCGCGCCCTGCCTGCCCGGAAAGGTGAAGCGTGTATAGGCGAGCGCCTCGAACTCGTCGGACCCGATGTCGTTGCGGTCGTCGGGATTGACGCGCCGGACGGTCACGCGCTCCTTCTCGTCGGCACCCATCTTGTGATTGAACACCACGTCGTGAATGACCCGCACACCCTTGGTCTCGAGCGCCCGGCAGGCATTTTCGAAGGCAGCACGGTCGCCGTATTTGGTGGCCTTGCTGCCTTTCTGGTCGAATTCGCCGAGGTCGAAGAGGTCGTAGGTATCGTACCCGACCGAGGTGCTGCCTTCCGCGCCCTTGTAGGCCGGAGGCAGCCAGACGTCGGTAATGCCCATGGCGGCCAGTGCCTCGGCGCGTGTGGCGACCTCGTCCCAGAGAGAGCCATCTGCCGGCGTATACCAATGGAAGAACTGCAGCAGCGTGCGGTGAGTCATGAAGGGCTCCTTGTTTAGCCCTCCTTAACGTTGGCTTCGCTTTAAGGTTTCACTGTCGGAAGCAGATTGTTCGTTGCGTCCGAGCTTGCCGGCGGCTGGAAGCTCTCATTGCTCGCCAGGGAGCTGGAGCCGCCGCGCTGGACCACCTTGTTGATCGTCAGGCTCAGCTGGTCGAGCGTGAAGGGCTTGCGCAGGATGATGGCATCGTCCGCAACCGCCTCCTCGATCGCCCGCGTTTCGGAATAGCCGCTCGCGAAGATGATCGGCAGCTCCGGCTTGCGGGCCCTGAGCACCTGCGCGACCTCGGCACCCGACATGATGGGCATCAGATAGTCGATGATGACGACCTCTGGGGAATATTCCTGAAAGCGCTGCAATCCGCTCGGGCCGTCCTCGGCCACCTCGCTCTCGTAGCCGAGCGCCTGCAGGGCGCTGGCGAGGAAGTTGCGCACATCCGGATCGTCGTCGATGACAAGCACGCGGCTCACCCCCGCAGCGGCGATATCCTGCGGGACCATGCCGGCCGAGACCTCCGCCTTCTCCTCGGCAAGCTTCAACAGCAGCCGGACCGTCGTGCCGCGGCCGGGCACGCTCTCGATCCTTACCGTGCCGCCGGCTTGCTTTGCCATGCCGAACACCTGACTGAGGCCGAGGCCCGTTCCCTTCCCGATGCCTTTCGTGGTGAAGAAGGGCTCGAAGGCCCTGGCCGCGACATCGGCAGACATGCCGGTGCCGGTATCCGCAACCGCAATCTCCAGATACTGGCCGCTCTGGAGATCGGCATCGCCATCCACCCGCTTCAGGGCAGCTGTCAGCTTCAGTGTCCCGCCATTGGGCATGGCATCACGCGCATTCACTGCCAGGTTGAGAAGTGCCATCTCCAGCTGCGTCTCGTCCGCCATCACCTGGAGATCATGATCCTCCACATCGAAGGAAAGCCGGATCGAGGGGCCGAGCGTCTTGCCGATCATGTCGGTCAGTCCGCTCAGGACCTGCGCCATCGCCACGGGCTTCACTTCCATCTTCTGAGCGCGTGAGAACGCCAGAAGCTGGGCCGTCAGCTTCGCGCCGCGCTGCGCCGCATGAAGGCCGCTCCTCGCAAATTCCTCCACACGCTTCACATCCCCCGGTCGCCTGCTGATGAGGCTGAGGCTTCCGACGAGCGCCTGCAGCACATTGTTGAAGTCGTGCGCAATGCCGCCCGTGAGCTGGCCGAGCGCCTGCATCTTCTGCGCCTGCCGCAGCGATTCGTAAGCGCGTTCCAACTCCAGGCCGCGATCCCTTATCCGCTCTTCCAGCGTTTCGTTGAGTTCGCGCAGCTGCGCCTCGCTCTCCGCGAGAGCGATCTCCGCCACCTTCCGCTCGGTGATGTCGCTTGCGGCGCCGAACCACTCGTAGAGCTCGCCACCGGCATCGAAGAACGGAACGGCGCGGGACAAAACCCAACCGATCGAGCCATCCCTCTGCCGGACGCGGGTTTCCACCTCGAACGATCGCCTGGTCGCGAGCGCCCTTTCGATCGCCTCCCGCACGAGATGGCGGTCTTCCGCGATCACGAAATCGTTGATCCAGGCAGCGTTCGGCTTCTCGACGCTCTCCAGCATGCCGCGGCCGTCGAGCTCGCGCAGCTCCTGCCAGTCCGGGCTCATCCGGTAGACCATGTCATTGGTGGCGTTCACGAAGGCGCGGAAGCGCGCTTCCTTGTCCCGGAGCGACTGCTCGGTCAGGATGCGTTCGGTGACGTCGATGACGGTTGCCAGAGTGCCGAGCGGGGCCCCGTCCTCGCCAAGCACAGGCATATAGTCGAGGTCCATCCAGACCCGCTCCGGATGGCCGTGACGCCAGAGTTCCAGTTCCTGCGCGCGGAAGCTCAGGCTGCCGCCGGCCATGCTGGTTTCGATGACATGGGAATTGAATGCCCGCGCCTCCGGCCAGACGTCGAGGACACATCTGCCCAGCGCATCGGGATGGCGGGGGCCGCAGATCCGGGCATAGCCATCGTTGTAGATCAGCGTACCCTCCGCACCCCAGAGAGTGGCCATTGGCAAGGGGGAAAGGAGCATCATCTGCACGATCGTCCTCACGGGAGCCGGCCAGAGGCCGATCGGCCCAAGCGGCGTGCGGGACCAGTCGAAACCGCGAATGACGTCTCCGGTCTGACCCCCTCCCGAAGGTAGCCAAGTCTCTGATGTCATGGATGCGTGGCCCCCGCGGAACAATTTTCCTTGAGATATAGGGAGAGCAAGCACTTCGTGAAGTGCGAATGCGCGCTCGTCCGCGTCTGACGCGGTTTTTCTTCATGTGGCGGCTTTCTGTTCTTGACCTACATCGTCTGGCCGTGAACAAGCCGCCCATTGCGGGCCGGCAATGGGCGGCTTGTTCATTATCCCGGCGATACCGGCTGCAACACTAAAAGTGAGCGGAACGAGAAGAGATGGCCTGTTACAGGCCACCGTCAGGCAGCCGGCACCTTTTCGTGTCGGCGGAGGCGAGCCCTGTCAGACCGAGCGGATCGCACCACCATCGACCCTGATCTTGCTGCCCGTGACATAGGAGGCCTGTTCGGAAGCGAGGAAGACGGCGACAGCTGCGAATTCTTCCGGCCTGCCATATCGACCGGCGGGAATGCCGGCTGCGGATTCGGCGGCGATATCCTCGACGCTCCGGCCGCTGCGTCCGGCGGCAGCAGCATCCAGTTCATCCACACGCTGGGTGTGGATGCGGCCCGGCAAAAGCACGTTGACGGTCACGCCCTCGGCTGCCACTTCGGCAGCAAGCGTCTTCGACCAGCCGATGAGCGCCGAGCGGATGCCGTTCGAGAGTGCGAGCCGCGGGATCGGCTGTTCGACGCCGGACGAGGCGATGGAGATGATCCGGCCCCAGCGGCGTTCGCGCATCCCCGGTAGAAGCGTGCTGGTCATGTGGAAGATGTTGGCGGCCATGGCCTCGAATTGCCGGAGCCAGTCGTCGCGCTGGGCTTCCGATGCGGCCGCGGGTGGAGGACCGCCGGAATTGTTGACGAGAATATCCACCCCTCCGGCGGCAACAAGGGTATCGGCGGCAGTATTGATGCTCTCAAGGATGGCGAGGTCGAGCGAAAGCGGATGCACCTTGCCCGCCGTTTCAGGCAATGACGACGCCCAGGCCGTGATGGCCTCGGTATTGCGCGCTGCCGCGTAAACGGTCGCACCTTCCTCGGCGAGCCCGCGGGCGATCGCCGCCCCGAGGCCGCGGCTTGCGCCCATGACCAGAGCTGTCTTGTTCTTTAGGCCAAGGTCCATCAGCCGATCTCCTTCAGTCTCATTTCCTGCCGAGCGATCAGGCGCTCGATTTCAGCGATATCGGCGGGCGAGAGTGCACCGCCGGGTTTTCGAAGGGCAGGCGTTGCGATCGCGCCGCGTTTCGCCATGATGTATTTCCGGATCGCGAGCCCGAAGCCCGGCTGCTGTTCATAGCGCGCAAGGGGCAGGTAGGCGTCGAACAGGTCCTGCGCGCGGTCGAACTCGCCGATGCCGTGGTAGTGGACGACGTCGCGCATCATTTCCGGATAGGCAAAGCCCGTCATCGCGCCATCCGCACCGCGGGCCATTTCCTCGGGCAGGAACAGGCCGCCATTGCCGCAGAGAATGGAGATGCGGCGGCTTTTCCCGTCGTCGGAGAGCTTGCGCAGGGCCGTGATCTTGGCGAGGCCCGGCCAGTCCTCGTGCTTCAGGCAGACGCAGGTCGGCACCTGCTCGATGATCGTCTGGATGACGGAGACCGGAATGGTGACGCTGGTGACGAGCGGGAAGTCCTGCAGCACGAAGGGCGTGTCGCCGATGAACTCTGCCGCCTGCTTGTAATAGGTGACGATCTGCTGGTCGTTGCGAAGCGAGGAGGGCGGCGCGATCATGACACCGGCGGCACCGTCGTCCATGACCATCGTCGTCAGTGCCTGCATCTGGGCAAATCCCGCCGCGGAAACGCCGGCCACCACGGGGACGCGTCCGCCTACGCGGCCGAGAATGCGGCGCACATAGGTCTGCGATTCCTCGATCGTCAGCTTCTGCGCCTCGCCCATCATGCCGAGCACGGTCAAGCCGGTCGCACCCCTTTCGAGGTAGAAGTCGACCATGCGGTCCGTGCTCTCGAGATCGAGTTCGCCCGTTTCCGTAAACGGCGTGAGCGCGATGACATAGACGCCCCTTGCCTGTTCGTTCAGCCTGTCCATCTGCGTCTCCTTATCGTGCGGGATAGCGGGCATGGGAGAAGAAGCCTTGGGGCTGGCCGATCATGGTTTGCAGCCCCATGCGCTCGACCAGCAATTCGGCCTCGCGGTTCGCGTCCTCGACCACCGAGACCGGATCGGTTTTCACCGGGTGACCGCCTTCGAGAAGGACCTCCCCGTCGATGACAACCATATCGACGTCGTTGCCGTTGGCAAAATAGGCGAGGCGGAAGGCCGGCATCTGGAAGGGCGCGAGGTGAGGGCGCTGCATGTCGACGACGACGATATCAGCCTTCTTGCCCGCTTCCAGCGACCCGATCTCCTTCTCCATGCCGAGCGCTGCCGCGGCATCGATCGTGACCATTTCCAGCGCCTTGCCGGGCGGCAGGATCGAGGGATCGCGAAAGTGCCTGCGGTGGTAGTGCATGCACTGCTGCATGTGGCGGAACATGTCTCCGGAACGGTCCGGAGCGGTCGCATCGGAACCGATGGCCACCACCGCCCCGGCCTCGATCAGTTCGATCGCCGGGCAGCGGCCGAGGATGGAGGCGATGGCGCTTGGATTATGCGCGATCTTCGTGCCGGTCGCGGCAACGATCCGGATTTCCTCTTCCGTGAGATCGATGGCATGGGAAAGAAGCGCGTCCGGTCCGAGAATATCCATGGCGAGAGCCCTGACGACCGATCCCTTCCAGTGACCGTCCTGGGTGAACAGGACACCCGCCTCGCGGGAGAGGGCGCGGACCGTCTTCGTCTGCGCGACGGCCGCCTCGTAATCCAAGCGCGTCATGTCGCGCTCGTGTTCGTCGCGGAGCACCGGCGTCAGCAGGGCGATCTTCAACCGGCCGCGGCCATGCCACATCTCCAGGAGCCGGCGGCTGACCTCGAACTGTTCATCGAAGGAGACATTACGCTCGAAGCGCTGGCCCTCATGCCAGGAAGCATAGGTCCGCGGGTGCGGCGGGCGGGTGGGGCCGACGGCAACGACCGAACGCGTGCCGATCTCCGTCACGCCTTCGCAATGGGCGGTGCCATAGGCGACGTCATCCGTCCGCATGATGGTGTCGCCGCCCCCGAGCAGCGAGACCCCCGTCGTCACGCCGAAACGGAGCCGTTCCAGCGCGGCAAGCCGCGCTTCCGCAAACCAGAATTCCGGCGTCGAGCCGAAGGTATAGGCGGCATTGCAGATCTCTTCCCAGTGATTTGCCTGTTCCATGCCCATGGTCTTGATCAGCCCGTGGCCGGCATGGGCGTGCACGTCGATCATGCCGGGCATGACGACCTTGCCCGTGGTATCGACGACGCGTTTCGCTTCAAACGCCGCGGCGATTTCATCCGCCGTCCCGACCGCGGTGATCCGGTTGCCGGTGATGGCAACGGCGCCGCCGTCGATGATGCGGCGGGACGCGTCCATGGAAAGGACGGTGCCGCCGGTGCGGATCAGGTCTGCCTGTCTCATGAATTCGTGTTTCCAGCGTTGAAATCGGGCAGGCGCGTCACGTCGAGCACGCCGTCACGGCGCATCGTCCATTCCGGCCACTGACCAGCAAGCCCGGTCACCCGCAGGGGATTGTAGAGATAGAGCCACGGCGGGTCGGCCTGCAGGGCGCGGAAGGCCTTCTGGTAGATCGCCGCCCGTTCCCCGTCGTCGATCGTGGCGCGCCCTTCGTCGAGCAGGGCTTCCGCCTCGCCATTGTGGAAACCCAGCCACCAGGAGCCTTGCGAGCGCTGGTCGATCTTTTCCGCGAGGATGCGGAAGGTGCTGAGCGGGCTCGAATCGAAGACGCACATGTCGCGCACCTGCTTCAGGCGGACGCCATGGGCATAGGCTTCCCGGTCCTCATGCCGGAAGACGGTGAGCGTGACGCCGATTTCGGCGAGCTGACCGGCAACAGCCGCCGTCAGCGCCTCGGCTTCATCGGGAAGACGGGTCGGGCAGTCCACTTCGATCGTCAGTCCGTCCGCATGGCCAGCTTCCGCCAGCAATCGCCGCGCATTGATCAGGTCCGGGCCTGTATCCTCCGCCGGCGCGCTGCCGAAATGGACGGGGCTCACGAAGCCATGCAGCGGTCTTGCAGCGCCATGGACCACCCCATCGATCAGTCGCTGGCGGTCTATGGCGAGGTTGAGGGCCTTGCGAACTCTCGGATCGGCAAGCGGGCCCCGGAAGGCATTGAAGAGGTAGATGATGGCAACGGGGACCAGAGAAACCACTCTCGTCGCACCGGCGCCCTCAAGCGCGCGGGATGCCTGGAAGTCGAGGCTGTTCGCCACCTGCGCGCGCCCATCCATCAGCATGGCAAGCCGCGCATCGCGGTCTTTCTCGAGGCGGAAGGTGAGGTTTGGATTGGCAGGGGGTTTGCCATGCCATTCGTCGAACCGCAGGAGGTGCAGGGCGCTGCCGTTTTCGTAGGACAGGAGGCGGTAAGGCCCCGTGCCCACGGGATGAGACGTGTCTCCGGCCTCGTAGCGGTCAAGCGCCCGGGGCGAGATGACATAGCCGTAGACCAGGATGTCGAGGAGATCGGCAAGCGGTTTCGTAAGCGCGATCGAGACGGTCGACCGATCTCGTGCCTCGATCACGGCATCGCCGAGATACTGGTGCCAGACGCCGGGCGCACCGAGCGTATAGCCCTTGTCGGCGCGCGCCATGCGGCGCAGCGAAAGGCAGACCGCCTCCGCATCGCACGGGCTGCCATCGTGGAATGTCAGGTTCTCCTTGAGCCGGAAGATCCAGGTCTTCGCGTCGGGGCTCACTTCCCAGGACTGCGCCAGCGCCGGCACATATCCACCGTCCGGGCCGTAGTGGACGAGCCCGTCGAAGAGCGCATCGAAGACGGCCAGCATGTCGTTGGCATCGGTGCAGTCATGCGGATCTTCGAGGCCGAGGCGCGGCTGGACGATGACGGCTTTCGAACTCACGATGCGGTCCTTTCGGTGGCGGTCTGGTCGTGGAGATGGCAGGCGACCGAACTTCCGTCGGGCTGCGGCTTCAGCGCCGGCCGCTCGACGGCGCAGCGGTCGAAGGCGAGGGGGCAGCGGGTGCGGAAGCAGCAGCCGGACGGCAGGCGCAGCGCACTCGGTACCTCGCCACGGATCTCGATCTTCGGCCTGGCGCTGCCCTTGTCGAGGCTCGGTGCCGCCGAGAGCAGGACCTGTGTGTAAGGGTGTTTCGGTTCCCGGAAGAGCTGGTCGCGGCTTGCGGTCTCGACCATGAAGCCGAGATACATGACGCCGATGCGGTCGGCGATGTGGTGCACGACGGAAAGATCGTGCGAGACGAAGAGATAGGAAAGCTGGAACTCGTCCCGGAGGTCCATCATCAGGTTCAGGATCTGAGCCTGGATCGAGACATCCAGCGCCGAGACCGGCTCGTCGGCGATGATGAGCTTCGGGCGGACCGAGAGCGCCCGCGCGATCCCGATCCTCTGCCTCTGGCCGCCGGAAAACTGGTGCGGATAGCGGTTTGCCTGCTCGGCATTGAGGCCGACCTTGGCGAGGAGTGAGATTGCCTCCTCCTCGCGCTCGCGTCGGCCGAGCCTCGCTCCCTGCGCAATCCGCGGTTCCATCACGATGTCGCGCACCCGCTGGCGCGGATCGAGCGAGGCATAGGGGTCCTGGAAGATCATCTGCAGCTTGCGGCGGACCGGACGCATCGCGCGGAAGGGCAGGCGGGAGACGTCCTTGCCATCGATGCGGATCTCGCCCGAGGTCGGTTCGTAGATTCGGGCAATGGTCTTCGCCACCGTCGATTTTCCGCAGCCGGATTCGCCGACCAGCGCGAGGACCTCGCCCGGCGCGATCGTCAGATCGACGCCGTTCACGGCCCTGAGCTGCCGCTGCGGCGCAAGCAGGCTTCCCTTGCCGAATTGCAGCCGGTCGAGCAAGCCGCCGACGGGAAAGGCCTTTACCAGGTTTCTGACTTCGAGCACGGGAGGCGTCATGGAGCATTCTCCTCGAGCGGGAAGTGGCAGGCGGCGTCCAGCGATCCGCGGACGGGCGAAAGGGCTGGCGTCTCCTCGGCGCAGATCGGCTGCGCCCTGAAGCAGCGGTCGCGGAAGCTGCAGCCCTTGCCCAGGGTGCGGATGTCGGGGACGGTGCCGGGGATCTGGTCGAGGCGGTCGCGGCGATCGGTGATGCGTGGAATGCTGTCGAGGAGCCCCCGCGTATAGGGATGGGCCGGTGAATGGATGATCTCCGCCGTCAGCCCCCGCTCCACGACCTTGCCGCAATAGAGAACGACCACCCGGTCCGCCATTTCCGAGATGACCGCGAGATCATGCGTGACCATGATCATGGCCGCCCCTCTCTCGACGATCTGGCGGCGCATGAGCTTGAGGATCTGCGCCTGCACGGTCACGTCGAGCGCCGTCGTCGGTTCGTCCGCGATGATCAGGCGGGAACCGGCGAGCAGCGCGATCGCGATGACGACGCGCTGGCGCATGCCGCCCGAGAACTGGTGGGGATAGGCATCGAGGCGGCTCGCGGCTTCCGATATTCCTACCTGTTCCAGCATCTCGATGCAGCGCGCGCGTCGTGCCCTGCGGTCGAGATCGGTATGCAATCTCAGCATCTCGTCCATCTGGTGGCCGACCGTATAGACTGGATTGAGCGAGGTCATGGGATCTTGGAACACCATGGCGATCTCGCCGCCCCGGATGGCCCGCATCTCTTCCTCGCTCTTTGCCGCGAGGTCTTCGCCTGCAAAGAGGATCTTGCCGGCCTCGATCCGGCCCGGCGGATCGATGAGGCCGAGGATGGAAAAGCCGATCACGGATTTGCCGCCGCCGGATTCGCCCACGAGCCCCACGACCTCGCCCTGGCGCACGTCGAAGCTCACGCCGTCGACGGCCTTCACCACGCCGCCTAAGGTGTGGAAATAGGTCTTGAGATCGCTCACCTCGAGCAGTGGATCGGCCATGGTCCTCGTCTCCTCGCTCATCTCAGCCTCGGATTGAGTTCGTCGCGCAGGAAGTCGCCGAACAGGTTGATGCCGAAGACGAGGAACATGATGAAGAGGCCGGGAAAGGCCGACGTCCACCAGATCCCGGAGAAGAGAACGTCGAAACCCTCCTTGACCAGCAGTCCGAGCGAGGGCTGGGTGATCGGAACGCCGACGCCGAGGAAGCTCAACGAGGCCTCGATCAGGATGAAGGTGCCGACCTGGATGGTGGAGACCACGATCAGCGGTGTCAGCACGTTCGGCAGCACGTGTTTGCGGATGATCTCGCCATTGCCGAGCCCCGCGACCCTGGCCGCCTGGATGTACTCCTTCTGGATCTCGCCCAGCGTCGATCCGCGCACGGTGCGGGCATAGACGACCCAGCCGACGGCGGTCAGCGCAATCAGCACCATGCCGATGCCGGTCCCGAAGGCCGACATCAGGAAGAGCGCGATCAGCATGGACGGAAAGGAGAGCTGGATATCGGCAATGCGCATGATGATGCTGTCGGCAAAGCCGCCGTAATAGCCGGCGATGAGCCCGAGTGCGGTGCCGATTACACAGGAGCAGAGCATGGCCGCAAGCCCGATGAAGGCGGAGATGCGTGCGCCGTAGACGATCGAGGCCAGCACGTCGCGGCCTTGGCCGTCCGTGCCCAGCAGATAGCGCGGATCGCCCCCTTCGAGCCAGACGGGCGGCTTGAAACTGTCCATGAGTTCGAGCTGCGACACGTCGTAGGGGTCCTGCGCCACCAGGAGCGGGCCGAAGATCGCCATTACGGCAAAAGCCAGAAGAAGCACGCTGCCGAAGATCGCCGGGAGGTTCCGGCGGTAGTGGTAGAAGAACTCGGAGGAGAGGAAACGGGTCACGGCATCCTCACTTCACTGAAATGCGCGGGTCGATCAGCGTGTAGACGATGTCGACGAGGAAATTGATGGCGACGAAAATGAAGGCCGTCAGCATGAGGTAGACGACGATCACGGGCCGGTCGCCCCGGTAGATGCTGTCGATCAGCAGCTTGCCGGTGCCGGGCCAAGCGAAGATGGTTTCGGTGATGGTCGCGAAGGCGATAAGATCGCCAAGCTGCAGGCCGAAGATGGTGACGACGGGGATGAGGGCATTCTTCAGGCCGTGCCGGAAGAGGATCGTCCGCCGCGACGCGCCCTTCGCCCGCGCGAACCGCATGTAATCCTGCCGCATCACTTCCATCATGCCGGCACGGGTGATGCGGAGCATGATCGCAAGTGTTGCAAGGGCAAGGGTGAGCGAGGGCAGGATGATGTGTGCCCATCCATCGGCAGTGAAGATCGAGAGGCGAAGGCCGAGCACGTCGATGGTATCGCCGCGGCCCGAGGACGGCAGCAGCGGGTAGCGGACCGAGAAGAAGAAGATCAGCATCATGCCGACCCAGAAACCCGGAAGGGATATGCCGAGCAGGGACCCTGCCATGATACCGCGCGAGACCGGCTTGTTCGGGTTGGCCCCGGCATAGACTCCAAGCGGAATGGCGATGGCCGTCGCAAGCGTGATCGCCACGAGAACCATTTCGATGGTGGCGGGCAGGCGTTCCAGGATCAGCTGCATGGCCGGCTGGCGGAAGACGTAGGAGCGACCGAAATCTCCCTGCAGCATGTTGCCGATGAAGATGAAATACTGACTGAGGAGCGACCGGTCGAGGCCAAGCAGCCGCCGCGCCTGTTCGATCTCCGCCGCCGTCGAATCGATCGGGATCACCATGAAGACGGGATCTCCGGTGAAGCTCATCATCAGGAAGACGATGACCGATACCGAAAACAGTACCAGCACCATCTGCAGGAGCCGCTTGATCGTATAGGCCAGCACCGCAAAGTCCCGTCATCTGGAAATGAAAAAGGCCGGGACTGCCGGATCCATCGACCGGCAGTCCCGCAGGCGGAGGGCTTGCTTATTCCTTGACGTCGATCTCGTAGGCCCAGAGGAACTTGTCGGCCCGCGGTGTCATCTCGACATTGGTCTTTGCCGCATAGAGATCCTGCTCGTAATGGATCGGGATCATCGGGATGTCCTGCATCAGGATCTTCGTGACCTCCTTGAGGTAGCCGTCGCGCTCCTCGAGCTTCGAGGTCGCATCTGCCTTGTCGATCAGCTCGTCGACCTTCGGATTGGAGTAGGAGGCGCGGTTGACCTGGCCGTAGCCTTCCTTCTTGTCGCGCGAGTAGAACATCACGCTGTACATCGAGCCGCTGTCGCCGGAGGGCACGTCCCAGCCGCTCATGATCATGCTCGACTTGTCGCTCGGCACGCGGATATAGCCGAAGAAGTTCGATTTCGGCATGAGATTGAGCTGCAGCTTGATCTTGATCTTGCCGAGCATGGAGGCAAGCGCCTGGGCGATCTGCTGGTCGTTGACATAGCGGTTGTTGGTCGTGTCGAGCGTCACGGTGAAGCCGTCGGGATAGCCCGCTTCCGCCATCAGCTCGGACGCCTTCTTGACGTCGTAGGGGTACATGTCGCGGAAGCTCGCACCCTTCACGTAGCCCGTATGCGATGCCGGCACATACTGTTCCGATGGGGTCGAAAGGCCGTTCATGATGACCTTGTTGATCGCGCTCACGTCGATCGCCCGCACCATGGCCTCGCGCACGCGGCGGTCCTTGAGCGGGTTCTTGTCGAGCGCGATGGTCGGGCTCTTGTCCCGCTGGTCGAGCGAGACGACGACGTTGAGCAGGCTCGGCTTCGTCATGACCTTGTAGCGGCTGTCGGCCTTGACGCGGTCGACGTCGCGGACGTTGAGGTCCTGGATGACGTCGACTTCACCGGTCAGGAGCGCCGCCGTGCGGGTCGCGCCATTGGTGATCGGCCGGAAGGTGACGTCGTCGATCTTCGGCGCGCCCGCGAAATAATCCGGATTGGCGGCAAGCTTGATGTGGTCTTCCTTGACCCATTCGACCAGCTTGTAAGGACCCGTGCCGACCGGCTTCAGGTCGAGCTGCTCGTCGCCGGCTTCCTTGGCGTATTTCTCGCTGAGGATCAGCACGGCAGCGAGATCATTCGGCAGGACCGCATAGGGGCGGGGCGTCTTGATTTCGACCGTGTAGTCGTCGAGCGCCTTGAAGGAGGCGATGTTGGCGCCGAGATTGGCCATCAGCGATTTCTTCAGACGGTCCAGCGTGAAGACGACGTCGGAGGCCTTGAACGCATCGCCATTGTGGAACTTCACGCCCTTGCGCAGCTTGAAGACCCAGGTCGTGTCGTCCTTGATTTCCCAGCTTTCGGCAAGACCCGGCCCGAAGGTCAGGTCCGCATTGCGGCGCACCAGCGGATCGTAGATGTGGTAGAAGAGGATGTTGCTGGAAAGCTCCTCGCCCGCCTGAGGATCGAGGTTGACGGCATCGGAGGTGAGCCCGACCGTCAGCTCCTTGGCCTCGGCCAGTCCGCCGAGCGCGGTCGAGGCGAGAAGGATGGCGGCGGCGAAGACGGCGCTTCTGCCGGAGTTCATGCGCAGATTCAGCATTGTTGGTTCCCCTTTTTTGATATGCCGACACGTTTGCATGCGAGATTTCACCGAAGCGCGGATTGCACCTCGATCTGGTAGCCTTCCGGGTCTTCCAGCACGAAGGCGCGAATGCCGAGAGAGGCGCTGTCCTTGGGTTCGGTCAGGCCGGAAGCATTGCAGGCGGCGAGATAGCGGTGCCAGGCATCGACGTCGAGCACGCGGATGCAGAGCTGGACCGGCTTGACTGGGTTGGCGCGGTGCATGCCGCGGCTCTCGTCCACGAGGCCGACATAGGCATGATCCGCAATCCGCAGGATCTTCGACCAGCCCTGGTCGATCTCCAGCGGGAAGCCCATGACGCCGGTGTAGAAGTCGAAGGCCTTTTGCAGGTCAACATAGTAGAAGAAGGTGATGGCCTTGGTGACGATGCCGCCATCGGGTCTGTCCGGCGTCTGATTCATGCCCCTGTTTCCTCTTGAAACCATGTGCTTTCACCGCGGCGGAGGTAGCGTCCGCTGCCGGGTGTGTTGAGAACGGTGCGGCCGTCATAGGCGAGCCGGCCGGCGTGATAGGTGGCCTTTACCCGGGCCGTGAAGCGGCGGACGTCATAGGGGCTCCAGCGGAGACCGTCCTCGGCGCGGCTCGAATCCCAGATGTCTTCCTCTTCGGCGAGAATGGTGATGTCCGCATCCGCGCCGGGCATGAGCACGCCCTTCCGCGGATAGAGACCGAAGAAGCGGGCAGGGCGCTCGGCCAGATATTCGGCGGTCATGAGGGCCGCATCGGCACCCCGTTCGGCCGCCACCGTGTAGAAGGCGGGCAGCAGCGTCTCCATGCCCGGCACGCCTGCACCGGCATCGAAGATGCTGTCGGTGAACTTGTTGTCGATTGGCCAGCTGGAATGATCGGAACTGACGAAGGCGATGCGTCCCTCGGCGAGCTCCTGCCAGAGAGCATCGATCTGACCGGGCCGGATGGGCGGGTTGACCTTCATCCGTGCGCCGAGTTCCGCGCCGTGCTTTTCGGGGTCGAACCAGAGATAGTGCACGCAGAGCTCGCCGGTCGCCCGGAAGCCGTCGCGAGCATAGGTGTCGACCAGCTGGAATCCGCGCGGCGTGCTGATGTGCACGATATGCGCATGTGCACCGGCGCTGGCAGCGAGTTCCAGGAAATGCGCCGTCGAGGCAAGTTCCGCAGCCGCAGGGCGGCTCGGCGAGTGCGCGGCGATACCGTTTTCGCCTGCCGCTCTTGCCCGTGCGATCCGAGCCCGGACGATTTCCTGATCCTCGTTGTGGAGGCCGAGCGGAAGGTCGGTCACGGAAAGCGCCTCCAGGAGATCCAGCGTCAACCCGGCGTCGATGCGCGGAAAGCGCGTCGGGCTGCTCTCGAAGGCTGAGATCTTGAACGCGACGACGCCGCCGTCAGCAAGCACCTTGACCGCATCGAGCGGCTGGCCGGGCATGACTGTACCGTAGAGTGCGACGTCGCAATGGGCATACTGCCCGACGGCAGCGATCTTGGCCTCCAGATGTTCCGCAGAACTCAGAGGCGCCGGATTGTCATAGGGCATGTCCACGATGGTGGTGACGCCTCCGGCAATCGCAGAACGGGTCGTGGGCTCGATGCCCGGCAGACCCAGATAGCTGCCTGCATGCGTTTGCCCGTCGATGATGCCCGGCAGGACGAACGCATTGCCCGTGTCGTGGACCGACGCGGCGTCCGGCACTTCGCCTTGACCGATGGCATGAATCTTCCCGCCTTTTACAGCGACCCATCCATCTTCGATGATGGCCTCAGGCGTGACGACCCGCCCGCGAATGACGACGTCCATGATCACAGGCTCCTCCCGTGATAGGCGAGTTCGGCGTTCATGCAGGCGATCGCGACGCCCGCCTGTACGGGATCGACCACCGGCAGGCCGAGCTTTGCCTGCAGCGCCTGGCGGTAGTTGCCGAGGCCGGCGCAGCCGAGGATGACGACATCGGCGCCGTCTTCATCACGCAGGATCGAGCCGATGCGGGTGACGGGCTCGACGACATCGCGCGCCATCAGCTCGGCGACCGTCATGTCGATCGAACGGTCGCCGGCAAGGCGGCCTTCGATCTTCAGTGCCTCGAGATAGCGGCGGTGGCGATCGATGGAGGACTGGCCGAGCGAGACGATGCCGAACCGGCTGCCGAGGGACAGCGCGGTCAGATAGGCCGCTTCCGCGATCCCGGTGACCGGCACCCTGGAGGCGGCACGGACGGCAGCGATGCCGGGATCGGAAAAGCAGGACACGACGATGGCGTCCGCGCGCTCGCTCTGTACCGCTTCTATCAGGAGCGGGATCACCGCCTCAACGTGATCATCCGTCTCGATGCCGATCGGCGCGCGGTCGAGTTCGATGCAGCGGATCGCATGGCCGTTGCCATCGAATGGCGCAAGGCATGCTTCCATCGACCGCGTGACGGCTTTCGAGCTGTTCGGATTGATCACCAGAATGTCTGCCACGCGTCCTCCAAAGCGGCTCTCCCCAGCCGCTCAATCTGATATTCAACGTAATATACTACGAAATATGCCATGTCAAAGGTCAGCTGGCTTGCGTGTTCACAAAAAGTGGAGGAGAAGAACTGCAGGGGCCGCCGCAAAGGGGTGCGCTGCGCCCGCTGGTCACGACGACACCGCCCTCCGACCCCTGGACGTAGAGCCTTGCAGAGCCTCACCATCGATACCGGCGCATCCGCCGGTCGGCAGAAGAAAGTGTCCCTGACGGAAACGGCCTATCAGGCTCTCCGCACCCGCGTGCTTTCCGGAGAGCTCCGCCCCGGAGCGGAATTTTCGGAACTCGAGCTTGCCGACCAGATGGCGATGAGCAAGACACCCGTGCGCGAGGCGCTTGGCCGGCTGGTAGCGGAAGGCCTGATCGAAGCCTTTCCGCGCCGCGGCTACCGGGTCACGCCGATCACCGTGAAGGACATCAACGACCTCTTTGCGATCCGCGCCATGACGGAAGGCACCGCCGCTGCCATGGCGGCATTGAACCTCACGGCATCCGATCACGACCGCCTCGAGACGCTGGCGGATGCCCGATACGATCCGCAACAGGGGGAGAGCGTCCAGTCTTTCGTGAAGGCCAACCGCAACTTCCACCTTGCGATAGCAGAGGGCGCGAACAACCAGCGGCTTCTCGCGCTCGTCACCGCGCATCTCGACGAGTGCACGCGTCTCTTCTATCTCGGCGCGATCAGCCGGGATGTGAACCCGGAAACCAGCGCGGACCATCGCCGGATCGTCGACGTGCTGCGCCTGCGCAATCCCGATCTCGCACGCGCTGCCATGGTCGAACACAGCGAACACACCCAGCAGGGCATACTCAAGGCGCTGATTGCCAGCGATACCACCGCGCTGACACTTTGAAGCACCGGATCGTGCCGGCGTTACAGTCATTTCGGGAGTCTTGTATGAAGAGCGTTCGTATTGCCCTTGCCGGGGCCGGGATCATGGGCAAGGGCATGGGCGAGCGGCTTCTGGCTGCTGGCCATGAACTGACTGTAATCGCCCACCGAAGCCGCGCCAATATCGACAGTCTCGTCGCCAAGGGCGCGCGTGAAGCCGCCACTCCGGCCGAGCTCGTCGCCGGCGCCGAGATCATCATCCTCTGCCTCCCGGATACGGACACGGCGCGCGCCATGATCGAAAGCTTCGAGCATAGCCTGCAACCCGGCCAGATCGTCATGGACATGGGGACCTCAGAACCGGTGCTTGCGGACGAAATGGTGGAGAGGCTTGGCACGAAAGGCTGCTTCTTTGCGGATGCACCGGTCGCGGGCGGGGCCGTCCAGGCCGCTGAAGGCAAGCTCGGCGCGCTCGTCGGTGCCAATCCGGACGTGCTCGAACGAATAAGGCCCGTACTCTCGGTGCTGTGTGCCCGCATTTCCCCGATGGGGCCGCCCGGTTCGGGCGCAAAGGCCAAGCTGATCTCGAACTATCTCGTCGTCAGCATGGTGGCCAGCATCACCGAAACCTACGACATGGCGCGGCGTGCTGGCGTCGACTGGTCCGAACTCTACGGTGCCATGCTGCAGGGGTCGAACAATTCGGTCGCGCTCCAGCGCATGGTGGAGCCTGCTCTTTCAGGCGATTTCGATGGCTACCGATTCTCCGTCGCGCACGCATTGAAGGGCTTGCGCGGTTTTCGGGGCTTGGCTGTTGGTCTGGGCGGGGATTGCGGGTCGGGTGGTGGGGTGCTGCTGAGCGACGGGAAGGGAGTCGCTGCCGGAAAAGGCGAATGG
>CAMFHT010000033.1 GCA_945952245.1 uncultured Rhizobium sp.
ACGAGATTGCCTCTTGTCTCGTGGGCTCGGAGATGTGTATAAGAGACAGATGATTACCACCCGCGCATCGACCGAAAGGGCGCGCGAGATCGCGACGAGGTGGCGGTTGGCAATGCCGAGGTCCTTGAGACGCATGGCCGGATCGATCTTCGCGCCCACCCGCTCGAGCAGCTGGCGCGCATCCTCGTTCATGCGCTTCCAGTCGATGAAGCCGAAGCGGGTTCGCGGCTGGTGGCCGAGGAAGATGTTCTCCGCGACGGAAAGTTCGTCGAACAGCACGGTTTCCTGGTGGATCGCGGTGACGCCAGCGCGCGCGGCATCCATGGTGGTTGCAAAGCGCACGGCCGCGCCATCGACCTCGATCGTGCCTTCGTCCGGCTGGTAAATGCCCGTCAGGATCTTGACGAGGGTAGACTTGCCCGCACCGTTTTCACCGACGAGCGCCGTGACCGAGCCGGGGTATAGCGCGAGATTGACACCCGACAATGCCCGCACGCCGGGGAAGGTCTTGGTGATACCGGCCAACCGGATCGCCGCATCGGGAGCCATGCTCACCTCGGGCGGCAATACCGCATCGGCCTTGATGTCCGGGATGGTCATGGTCACGGGGTTTCCGTCCGTTATTGATCCGAGGTCCGTGTGGCGGTCGTATCCTTGTACACGCCCTGCCATGTCGCCCCCTCATCCCCTGCCGGACCTTCTCCCCGCTGGGGAGAAGGGGCAAGCGGCGCTGGCTATGCCCTCCTCTCCCCAGCGGGGAGAGGGTGGCGCGTAGCGCCGGGTGAGGGGGCCTCACGGAAAAACATTGAAAACAGCGCTCCGAGGTGTTTACCTCGGAACGAAGTGTCGATTGACCGCTCAAATAGAGCGGCAGGCTCAGAAGATCTTCGCGAACTCCTCGACGTTCTTGGCGTCGTAGACGAAGGGATCGGCCATGGCGCCCTCGTTGTTGTCGTCGAGCTTCACCTTGCCCATGCGGCCCATGGAAAGCTCGGCGCCGGCCTTCGCCTCTTCCTTGCCGGTGACGAGGTTGTAGGAAATCATCGTTGCGGCATAGCCGAGGTCGATCGGGTTCCAGATCGCGAAGGACTTGGAGGCGCCCGACTTCACATGGCCCGCCATTTCGGAGGGAAGACCAAGGCCGGTCACGTTGATCTTGCCGGTCATGCCGGCATCTTCCACGGCCTGGGCAGCGGCCACGATGCCGACGGAGGTCGGCGCGATGATCGCCTTCAGGTTCGGATAGGCCTTCATGAGGCCCTGTGCCTCGGTATAGGACTTGTCGGTCTTGTCGTCGCCATAGACGGTCGCGACGATGTTGATGCCCTTGTAGTTCGGCAGGACCTTCTTCATTTCCTCGATCCAGGTGTTCTGGTTCGTGGCGGTCGCGGCGGCGGACAGGATCGCGACGTCGCCGCCCTCGGGCAGGTTGTCGGCTGCCATCTTCACGCACATGTTGCCGATCAGCGGGTTGGACGAGGGGTTGAGGTGCATCATCCGGCCCTCGGGCGCGACGCCCGAATCCCAGGAAATGACCTTGATGCCGCGGTCCATGGCCTTCTTCAGCGCCGGAACGAGGGCGTCCTTGTCGTTTGCGGAGATGGCGATGGCATCGACCTTCTGGGCGACGAGCGAGTTGATAACCTCGATCTGGCCTTCGGCGGTCGTGTCGGTCGGGCCGGTATAGATGATGTCGACGTCGCCCAGTTCCTTTGCGGCCTCCTGCGCGCCCTTGTTGGCGGCATCGAAGAAGCCAATGCCGAGCGCCTTGACGACGAGGGCGATCTTCTTGTTTTCCGCATGCGCGACATTGGCGACGAGCGCCGTCGAGACGGCGGCAAGCACGAGCACTTTCTTCAGGACTCCCATAATTTCCTCCCTTTGGGTGTCTGGCATTTTCTGGAGCGAGCGTACCGGCCCTCCTCTCAGGCCGGTGCGCTCGCGGATCTGGAATTCACGGCAGGCACTTGGGCGACGATCAGGGTGACGCCCGCTCCTTCAAGCATCGCGGCATGTCTGTCCTCGATGTTCGAATCTGTAATCACCGTCGCGATCCGCTTCAGCCCGCAGAGAATGAGACTGGAGCGACGCGCGAACTTCGAGGAATCGACGAGCACGACGACCTCGTCCGCCTGGTCGATCAGCTTCTGCTCGGCCTGGATCAGCAGTGGATCGGCCTCCATCACGCCGAGCGGACCGAGCCCCTGTGCGCCCATGAACATGCGCTTGGCGTAGAAATTCCGCGTCACGTCGTTGTCGAAGGGTGACAGGATGATGTTCTGCTCGCGATAGATCGTGCCCCCGGAGAGCATGATGGTGTTCTTCGAGTTCTTGAGCAGATGCTCGGCGATCGGAAACGAGTTGGTGAAGACCTGCAGCCGGCGATTGGCGAGGAAATGCACCATCTGGAAGGTGGTCGTGCCGCCATTGATGATGATCGGGTCGCCATCCTCGCAAAGCGTGACGGCCTCTTTGGCGATTGCCTGCTTCTGACGGATGTTGATCGATTCGTTGACCGAGAAGGGCCGGCCCGCAAGGCCGACGAACTGCGGCGGATGCAGCGCTTCGGCGCCGCCACGCACCCGGCGCAGCTTCTTCTGCACATGCAATGCTGCGATGTCGCGGCGGATCGTCGCCTCGGAACTGTCGGTCAGTTCGACCAGCTCCGGCACCGTCACCACGGGCTTTTCCTGCACCGCGGACAGAATGATCCTATGGCGTTCCTTCTCGTGCATGGCCTCTCCTCTGCTGTTTCAATGCTTCCATCATCTCCATTCAATGTCAATCACATTCGATCATATTTTTTCATTGTGCAGCGCAATATGATTGAACATGATCGTTTTTGATTGACATTAGGAACGGCCCATGGGAATTGAGCACTGGAGACAATAGCGCGGTTCCTGCCCTGGAACCTGCCGCCGGGAGGAAACCACAGATGGCTTCAGACTTTTCCCCAACCACCGATGCGCAATCCACGCTGGCCGACCTCTGGGACGCAACGCGCGCAAGCGGCATGAGCGAACCGGAACGGCTCGTCTACCGCTCGAACCTCCTGGGGTCCGACAAGCGCATCACCAATTTCGGCGGCGGCAATACATCGGCCAAGGTGATGGAAAAGGACCCGCTGACCGGCGAGGAAGTCGAGGTTCTCTGGGTCAAGGGCTCCGGCGGTGATGTCGGGACGATCAGGCTCGACGGTTTCGCCACGCTCTACATGGAGAAGCTCCGGGCTTTGAAGGGCCTCTATCGCGGCCTGGCGCACGAGGATGAAATGGTGGGCTACCTGCCCCACTGCACCTTCAACCTCAACCCGCGCGCCGCCTCCATCGATACGCCGCTGCACGCCTTCGTGCCAAAGAAGCATGTCGATCACATGCACCCGGATGCCATCATCGCGATTGCTGCGTCGGAAAACTCGAAGGCGCTGACCGAGCAGATCTTCGGCGGAGACATCGGCTGGCTGCCCTGGAAGAAGCCGGGCTTCGAGCTCGGCCTCTGGCTGGAAAAGTTCTGCCTCGAAAACCCCGGGGCAAAAGGCGTCGTGCTGGAAAGCCATGGCCTCTTCACCTGGGCAGACACGGCAGAGGACTGCTACCGCCTGACGATTGCGATCATCTCCAAGGCCATGGCCTGGTTCGAGGCGCAGAAGACAGGCCCCGCCTTCGGCGGCGAGAAGGTGAAGGCGTTGGCGCTGAGCGAGCGGCGGGCGGTCGCGGAACGGCTGATGCCGATCATCCGCGGCATGATCAGCGCCTCCGAACGCAAGCTCGGCCATTTCGACGATTCGGCTGCAGTACTAGAATTCGTCTGCTCGAACAGGCTGCAGGAGCTGGCGGCGCTGGGCACCTCCTGCCCGGACCATTTCCTGCGCACCAAGATCCGTCCGCTGGTCCTCGACTTCGATCCGGCAAACCCCGATCTCGAGGCTCTTGCCGCTGGCCTGCCGGCGGCGATTGCCGCCTATCGGGAAGACTATGCGGCCTATTACGCGCGCTGCAAGCATGCCGACAGCCCGGCCATGCGCGATCCGAACGCGGTCGTCTATCTCGTGCCCGGCGTCGGCATGATCACCTTTGCCCGTGACAAGGCGACGGCGCGGATATCAGGTGAGTTCTATGTCAACGCCATCAATGTCATGCGCGGGGCCTCCTCCGTATCCCGCTATTGCGGGCTGCCGGAACAGGAAGCCTTCGACATCGAATACTGGCTCCTTGAAGAGGCGAAGCTGCAGCGCATGCCGAAGCCGAAATCGCTGGCCGGTAAGGTCGCCTTCATCACCGGCGGCGCCGGCGGAATCGGCAAGGCGACGGCCAACCGGGTGCTGCAGGAAGGCGCATGCGTCGTCATCGCCGATATCGACGAGACGGCGCTCGCCGCTGCGGAGAAGGAACTGGCCGGCCTTTACGGCAAGGATCAGGTCCGCTCGGCGAGGCTCGATGTGACGGATGAAGCGGCGGTCGATGCCTCCTTCAGCCATGCGACGGTGGAATTCGGCGGCGTGGACATTCTCGTCTCCAATGCCGGAATCTCGTCCTCCGCTCCCTATGACGAGACGCCCCTTTCCATGTGGGACCGCAACATGGACATTCTCGCCAAGGGCTATTTCCTGACATCGCGCGCCGCCTTCCGGCTGATGAAGAAGCAGAAGATCGGCGGCGAGATGGTGTTCATCGCCTCCAAGAACGGCCTCGCCGCTTCGCCGAATGCCGCCGCTTACTGCACGGCGAAGGCCGCCGAGATCCATCTCGCCCGCTGCCTGGCGCTGGAGGGTGCGGAGTTCGGCATCCGCGTCAACGTGGTGAATCCCGATGCGGTGCTGCGCGGCTCCAAGATCTGGACCGGCGAATGGCGCGAACAGCGCGCCGCCGCATACAACATGTCGCCGGACGAACTGGAGGAACATTACCGCAAGCGCTCCATGCTGAAACGCAGCGTCTATCCGGAGGATATTGCCGAAGCCGTGTTCTTCCTGTCCTCCGACATGAGTGCCAAGTCGACCGGCAACATCATCAACGTGGACGCGGGCAACGCCCAGTCCTTCACGCGCTGAGCGGACCAGGGAGGAAAGAACCATGACGCGCGAGATGATCAGCCGCGACGTGATCGACGCACAGAATGCAAAGTCGCTTGCCGCCCTCAAGGCGGATTACGAGCACCTGGGGGCGGTGCTTGCCCGCCGCGGCGTGGACATCGATGCGGTGAAGGCGAAGGTATCCGGCTTCGGCGTCGCCGTCCCTTCCTGGGGCGTCGGCACGGGCGGCACGCGCTTTGCACGCTTTCCCGGCAAGGGCGAGCCGCGCCACGTCTTCGACAAGATGGCGGATTGCGGCGTCATCCAGCAGCTGACGCGGGCTACCCCCACCGTCTCGCTGCATATCCCCTGGGACAAGGTGGACGACGTCGGCGAACTCAGGGAAACCGGCGATGCGCTCGGCCTCGGCTTCGATGCGATGAATTCGAACACCTTCCAGGATCAGGCGGGCCAGGCGCAAAGCTACAAATACGGTTCGCTCACCAACACGTCCGCAGCCGCCCGCGAGCAGGCGATCGCCCACAACATCGAGTGCATCGAGATCGGCCGGAAGCTGGGCTCGAAGGCGCTGACGGTTTGGCTCGGCGACGGCTCCAACTTCCCGGGGCAGAGCCATTTCACGCGGGCTTTCGAGCGCTACCTTGCCTCGATGCGCGAGATCTACAAGGCCTTGCCGGATGACTGGCGGCTCTTTTCCGAGCACAAGATGTACGAGCCAGCCTTTTACTCGACCGTCGTGCAGGACTGGGGGACGAACTACATCATTGCGACCGAGCTCGGCCCGAAGGCGCAGTGCCTTGTCGATCTCGGCCATCACGCGCCGAACACCAATATCGAGATGATCGTCGCCCGGCTCATCCAGTTCGGCAAGCTCGGCGGTTTTCATTTCAACGATTCGAAGTATGGCGATGACGACCTCGATGCAGGCTCGATCGATCCCTACCGGCTGTTCCTCGTCTTCAACGAGCTGGCGGATGCCGAGCTTTCGGGCGTGGAGGGCTTCAACCCCGCGCACATGCTGGACCAGAGCCACAATGTCACCGATCCGATCGAAAGCCTGATGGTATCAGCCATGGAGGTGCAGCGCGCCTATGCGCAGGCGCTGATTGTCGACCGCAAGGCCCTCTCGATCCATCAGGAAGAAAACGATGCGCTGATGGCGACGCGGACGCTGAAAGCCGGATTCGTGACGGATGTCGAGCCCATTCTGGCCATGGCCCGCCTCGAGAAAGGCGGCGCCATCGACCCTGTCGCCGCCTACCGCGCCTCGGGGTACCGGGCAAAGGTCGCGGCAGAACGGCCTGCGATCACGGGCTCGGGTGGCGGCATCGTCTGATCAGACGACGGTCTCGCCACCATCGACGACAAGGATCTGGCCGGTCATGTAGGATGACCGGTCGGAGACGAGGAAGAGGATCGGCTCGGCAATCTCCGAAACATCCGCCCAGCGCCCGAGCGGCACCTTTTCCGCGATGTAGCTTTCGATCGCCGCACGCCCGCCCATCTGGGCAATGAAGGGTTCGTTGAAGGGGGTATCGACCCAGCCGGGGCAGAGCGCGTTCACGCGGATGCCGAAGCGGGCATAGTCGCCGGCCATCTGCCGCGTCATGGCGATCACGGCATGCTTCGTCGTGGTATAGGCGATCATCTCGCGGTCGTAGAGCACGCCTGACGATGAAGACGTGTTGAGGATGACGCCCTTCCTCTGCGCCTTCATTACCGGCGCGACCAGCCTTGCCGCCATGAAATGTGAGCGGACGTTCAGGCTCCAGGACTTGTCGAAGCCCGCGATCTCCACGCTCTCCAGATCGCCCGCCACCTGCGCGCCGGCATGATTGTGCAGGATGTCGATCCGGCCATGGCGGCTTGCCACGCCCGAAATGGCGGTTTCCAGCGCATGGTCGTCGGTCACGTCGACGGCAACATGCTCCGCCGTTCCGCCGGCAGATACGATCAGGCCTGCAGTCTCCGCACCCCGTTCCTCACTGAGATCGAGCACCACGACATGGGCCCCTTCCCGCGCCATCAGCTCGGCCCCTGCCCGGCCGATGCCGGAGCCGGCACCGGTCACGATCGCGACTCGCCCTTCGAGAATTCCGGTCATGTACTGCTCATTCCATTCATTGAGTGGCCGTCCTGTCGCGCATCAGAAAGCGCGCGGACAGGATGAGGATGAGCGAGGCCACCAGAACCATGGCGGCGATCGCATTGATTTCGGGCGTCACGCCGCGGCGGATCGAGGCGAAGACATAGATCGGCAGCGTGGTCTTCGAGCCCGCGACGAAGAAGGCGATGATGAAATCGTCGAAGGAGAAGGTGAAGGCGAGCAGGAAGCCGGCCAGCACCGAGGGCAGGATCTGCGGGAAGACGATCTGCCAGAAGGTGGTCATCGGCGTGGCATAGAGATCGCTGGAGGCTTCGACGATGTCGCGCCCGAGGCTTGCAATGCGCGCCTTCACGATCATGGTGACGAGCGCCATGGTGAAGAGCCCGTGTGCAGCGATGATGGAGCCGAAGCCGAGCTGCAGGCGCGGCGGCTGGGCGCCTGGCCAGACGGAGGCGATGACGGAATTCGCGATGCCGAAGACTTCGACGAGCGCAACCAGTGTCGCGATGCCGATGACGACGCCGGGCACCACGATGGCAGCGGCAAAGAGGGCGTCGAAGACGGCGCGGGTGCGCGGCGAAACCCGCTCCAGCCCGAGTGCGGCCATGGTGCCGAACACGGTCGCGAGTGCTGCACTCGTCAGGCCGACGATCAGGCTGTTTTCAAGCGCGTCCATCAGAAAGGCGTTCGACAGCGCCTTGCCGAACCATTGGGTCGAGAAACCCGTGAATTCCGAGGCGCTGCGGCCGGAATTGAAGGCGAAGAGCACGATCAGCACGATCGGCGTGTAGAGAAAGACATAGACGAAGGTGACGAGGGCGCGCATCAGACGAGATCCACCTGTCTTGTGCCGGCAAAGCGCCAGGCGATCCGCATGGCGATCATCAGCACGATGACGACGACCACGACCAGCGTGACGGCGATCGCCGAGCCGAACGGCCAGTTGCGGGATTGCAGGAAGAGATCGACAAGCGCATTGCCGATGAAGAACACCTTGCCGCCGCCGAGAAGCTGCGGGATCAGATATTCGCCGAGCAGCAGGATGGTGACGAGCGCGAGCCCCGTCATTACCCCCGGCAGCGACAGCGGCACGGTGATGCCGAAGAAGGTGGAAACCGGCTTTGCGCCAAGATCGGCGGAGGCCTCGAGCAGCCGGCGATCGAGCTTTTCGAGGCTCACATAGATCGGCATGATCATCAGCGGCAGGTAACCGTAGACGATGCCGAGCAATACGGCCCCCGGCGTGTTGATGAGACGGACGTTCTCGATGCCAAGGAGTTCGAGGAGGTGTGGAATGCCGCGAGCGCCGAGCAGGTACATCCAGGCATAGGTACGCACCAGAAGGCTCGTCCAGAACGGCACGACAACCAGCGAGACGAGCAGCAACCGGTGGCGCGGGCTCGCCTTGACGGCCAGGTAATAGGCGACGGGATAGGCGATCAGCAGGCAGGCCAGCGCACCGACGGGCGCCAGCATCAGCGTGTTGACGAAAGCGGCGGCACGGGAGCCGAGATTGGCGAACTGCTCGAAGGTGAAGGCCGGCTGGTAACCGCCTTCCGGCGCCCGCTTGCCGAAGGCAAAGACCACCATGGCAATGAAGGGCAGCACCAGGAAAACGAAGAGCCAAAGGCCCGCCGGCCCGACGAGGGCAAGCGTCACAAGCTTTTTTCGCGTTTCCTGTTGCAGTGCCATGGAGATGGTCCCGGAATGAAGATCTGGAGCACCGCCTGCCTTTTTCCGGCAGGCGGCTCCGTTTCTGTTCGAACGGCCTGAAGATCAGGCAGACTTGAAGCGTGCCATGAGTTCGGCACGGCCGGGATCGGTGAGCGTCACGGCAGCACCGAATTCCAGCGGCGTCAGCGCGGCTTCGTCCGGATAGACGATCTTGTTGGACGTCACTTCTGCCGGCAGGAGCGCGATGACGCGGCTGTCGGTGGTCGGGGCGCCGTTGGCGATGTGCTCCTTCACGGCATTGGCCGGATCCATGAGGTAGTTGAGGAGCGCGTAACCCGCCGCCTTGTTCGGCGCATCCTTCGGGATCGCGTAATAGTCCGTCCAGATCTCGCCGCCATCGGTGCCGAGAACATAGGCGATCTCCGGCATGTCGCGGTTCAGCTGGGCGCCGTCATTGGTCCAGCACATGGTCATCCAGGCATCGGTAGAGCGCATGGAGGGCTGGTAGTCGGAGTTGATGGCGAAGAGATGCGGCTTGACCTTGATCAGCAGCTCCTCGGCCTTGGCGAGCTCGTCCGCCTTGATCGAGTTGAAGTCGTAGCCGAGCGAGACCAGCGCGCTGCCGATGGTCGTCAGCTGGTAGTCGTGCACCATGGCGCGGCCATCAGCCTCGGTCTGGGCGATCTCGAAGAAGTCCTTCCAGGTCTTCATCGGCGTCTTGATCTTGGAGGTGTTGACCGAGAAGCCGGTCGTGCCCCAGTTCTTCGGCAGCGCATAGGTCTTGCCGTCGATCTTGCCCTGGTCGGTAAAGCGCGGGTTTTCGCTGGCCTGGCTGAAGTTCGGGATCTTCGAGAGATCGAGTTCCTCGATCAGGCCGAGCTTCTGGTAGGTGGAGATCGTGTAGTTCGTCGGCACGAACAGCGACCAGCCGGAGGCGCCGGCCTGGATCTTCGCCAGCATTTCTTCGTTGGAGCCGAAGACATTGACTTCGACTGCGACGCCGGTTGCGGCCTTGAAGTTCTCAAAGGTGGCGGGGTCGTGATAGTTCGGCCAGGTGGCGATCGACATCTGCGTGCCGAGATCCTCTGCCGCATAGGCGGACGCGTTGAACGCGCCGGGGAAGCGCGTCATCACGGCGGCGGCGAGGCCGAGGCCGGTGACGCCGAGGAAGTGGCGGCGGGTGACGGAGCCCTTTTTCAGGCGCATGAACTCGTCCGTCAGGGCGGAGGCCGTGATGGGAGCATTCTCAAGATGTTTCCTGGTCATTTCGACGTTCCCTCTGTTTTTGTTATGCTGGATCCATACTGCTGAAAACATGCACTGCCGCCGGATCGAACGCCAGCCTGACCCGGTCTCCGGGCGCAGAAAGGCTTTCCTCGGCAGCATGGCCGCCGCGATCCGCCGTGATCAGAAAATCGCCGAGACCGTCGATGTCGACGGCATATTCGACGCCGGAGCCGAGGAAGATCCGGTGCGTGACGGTGCCGGAAACGGTGCGGCCCGCGGCATCCTCACCCGCGCCGAGGAAGCGCAGGGCCTCCGGCCGCACGGCAACCGTCACGGCGCCTGCGGGCACGTTCGGACGCGCGCCCACGTTCAGCGCCGTTCCATCGGCGAGCCGAATTGTGGCGTGATCTGCCTCCAGCACCGCAGACAGACGGTTGATCTTGCCGACGAAGTCCGCCACGAACAGGTCCGCCGGGCGATCGTAGACCTCCTGCGGCGTGCCGAGCTGGCGGATGCGGCCGGCGCTCATGACGCAGACCTGGTCTGCCATGGACAGCGCCTCTTCCTGGTCATGCGTCACCAGCACGAAGGTGATGCCGAGCTCCCGCTGCAGGGTCTGCAGCTCGATCTGCATGGCCGAGCGCAGCTTCTTGTCGAGCGCGGCGAGCGGTTCGTCGAGGAGGAGGACCGAGGGACGGTTGACGATCGCGCGGGCGAGCGCCACGCGCTGCTGCTGGCCGCCCGACATTTCGTGGGTGCGGCGCTTGGCGAAACCGTCGAGCCGCACCATGGCCAGCGCTTCCGCCACGCGGCGGTCGATTTCACCCTGCGCAATGCGGGGCCGCATCTGCTTCAGGCCATAGGCCACGTTCTCAGCCACGTTGAAGTGCGGAAAGAGCGCGTAGTGCTGGAACACCATGTTGACCGGGCGGCGATAGGCCGGCACGCCGTTCATCTCGCGCCCGTCGATCAGAACCTTGCCCTCGCTCGGCTGCTCGAAGCCGCCGATCATGCGCAGGCACGTGGTCTTGCCGCAGCCGGAGGGTCCAAGCAGCGCAAGGAAGGAGCCCTTGGGCACGGCGAGGTTGATGTCCCGAACGGCGGTCACGGCGCCATAGGCCTTGGTGACCGAGCGGAACTCGATATCGTCAGGAGAAGCGGATGCCACGTCTGTTCCCTACGGTTGTTGCGGATGGGCGATCTTCTGCCGCCTTTGCCACCGTTATGGCATGAAGACTAGCCCCGCCGGCGCGGCACGGTATATACCCCGAAAGAGGTATTTTATCCGAATTGATCCCGTGGGAGGTATATACCCGCTGGAGTGGCCCGAAGCACGGGCCATGGGGGAGCTGGAGGCCATGAGCATCGATTCGGACGCCCTTTTCAAGGCGCTTGTGCCCGCCATTTCCGGCCCGGGCGGCGATGCGGAGACCGGGGACACCTTCCGCCGGATCATGGCGTCGCTCACCCGCTTCGATCATGTCGTGATCTTCGCCTATCGCGGGTCGGAAGCGCCGATCGAGCTCTACAGCACCTTCGACCCCGAGGGGAAGGTCGTCTATGTCACCCTGTACCAGGCGGGGCCCTACCTGCTCGACCCTTTCTATCATACCGCACGGGAGCGGCGGGCAGGCCTGTTCCGCATGCGCGAGCTCGCGCCGGACCGCTTCTTCTCCAGCGAATACTACCGCAGCTATTACATGCAGACGCGACTTGCCGAGGAGATCGGCTTCTTCGTGCCGCTCGATGGCGAGGTCACGGTGGTCCTGTCGCTGATGCGGAAGGAAAAGACGGGGGCTTTCCCGGCCGGCGAACTTGCCCTGCTCCGCAAGGCCGAACCCATGGTCGCCGCCCTCGTCAGCCGCAACTGGACGGATCTGGAGCGCCGGTTCGAGGCCGAGAGGCAGAAGGTCTCGCGCCGAAGCAGGAAGGCGGGCGGGCCGAAACCGGCGGAGGAACCGACCGAGCTCTGGCGCGGCCTGAAGCTCACTAGCCGCGAGATCGCCATCATCGATCTCGTGCTGCAAGGCCATTCCTCCGAGTCGATCGGTCTGAAGCTCAACATCTCTACCGGCACCGTGAAGGTGCACCGGCGCAATGTCTACCGCAAGCTCGGCATTTCCTCGCAGACGCAGCTTCTGTCCATCTATCTGAAAACGTTGGGCTGACGATCCCGCCGGAGCGGCGGCATCGCGTCCTCAGCCGATCTTCAGCTTCATGTGGCGGTTCACGTCCTTGTAGAGCAGATAGCGGAACTTGCCGGGGCCGCCGGCATAGCAGGCCTGCGGGCAGAAGGCGCGGAGCCACATGAAATCGCCTGCCTCAACCTCCACCCAATCCTGGTTGAGGCGGTAGACCGCCTTGCCTTCCAGCACGTAGAGCCCGTGTTCCATCACGTGGGTTTCCGCGAACGGAATGACTGCGCCCGGTTCGAAGGTCACGATCGTCACATGCATGTCGTGGCGGAGATCGAGCGGGTCGACGAAGCGGGTCGTCGCCCACTTGCCCTCCGTATGCGCCATCGGCACCGGCTTGATATCCCGGTCATTGGCGAAGAAGGCTTCCGGCACGTCAAGTCCCTCCACCGCCTCATAGGCCTTGCGGATCCAGTGGAAGCGCGCGGGCGCGGAGGAGCGGTTGCGGAGCGTCCACGTCGACTTCGGCGGAAGGAAGGCGAACCCGCCCTCCGTCAACGCATGGTCCTTGCCGTCGAGCGTCACGACGATCTCGCCTTCCACCACGAAGAGCACGCCTTCCGCCGTCGGATCGAGCTCCGGCCGGTCGGAGCCGCCACCCGGCTGCACTTCCATGATGTATTGCGAGAAGGTCTCGGCGAAGCCCGAAAGCGGGCGCGAGATGATCCAGAGCCGCGTACCTTCCCAGAACGGCAGATAGCTGGTGACGATGTCCATCATCACGCCGCGGGGGATCACCGCATAGGCTTCGGTGAACACCGCCCGTCCGGTCAGAAGCTGGGTTTGCGGCGGGGCGCCACCCACGGGCGCGTAATAGGTGCGGTCGGTCATCAGGTCCTCCAAATCAGGACCTGCACTATTCCAGATCGCTCCCCCCTTTTCCACTCCCGGAAAGGGCCGCCTCAGAGATCGAAGCGGCCGATGATCTTGTCGAGCGTGACGGGATAATCCCTGACACGGACACCGCAGGCATTGTAGACCGCATTGGCGACCGAGGCTCCGACTCCGCAGATGCCGAGCTCGCCGACGCCCTTGCCCCTGAGCGGAGAGGACTGATCGTCCAGCTCGTCCAGGAAGATGACGTCGAGGTCGGGAATGTCGGCATGAACCGGCACCTGGTATTCGGCAAGGTCGTGGTTGACGAAGTAGCCATAGCGCGGATCGACCACGCATTCCTCCATCAGCGCCGCCCCGATGCCCATGGTCATGCCGCCGAGGCACTGGCTGCGGGCCGTGACGGGATTGAAGATACGACCGGCGGCGCAGACGCTGAGCATGCGCCGTACCCGGATTTCAGCGGTGAATGCATGCACGGCGACTTCGGCGAAATGCGCCCCGAAGGACGCTTGCGCATACTTCTCCGTGAGATCGCCGAACTCCGCCTTGTCGCTGGCTTCCACCGCTCCGGTGCGAACGATGTCCGTGAGCGCAACGGCATTGCCACCGGAGATGATCCTGCCATCGCTGAAGCTGACGCTTTCCGCATTGAAACCCGCCTTGCGGGCGAGTTCCTTCCGCAAGGCCTCGCAGGCATAATAGACGCCGGAGCCGGCGCTGTTCGCGCCCCAGCTGCCGCCGGAGCCGGAGGCTTTGGGAAAATCCGTATCGCCGAGGCGGACGTCGACCGCATCGAGAGGCAGGCCCAGCATCTCCGCGCCGATCATGCCGAGCATGGTATAGCTGCCGGTGCCGATATCGGTCTGTTGGGTTTCGATGACGAGATGCCCGTCCGGCATCAGCCGGACCCTGGCGCCGGATTCCTGCACGATGTTCTTGCGGAAGGCGGAGGCGACGCCCATGCCGACCAGCCAGTCTCCGTCGCGAACGCTGCCGGGTTTTGACTTCCGGGCCGACCAGCCGAACGTTTCCGCGCCCGTCTTCAGGCACTCCACGAACTTGCGTGAGGAGAATGGCCGCTCCGGCCCCTTTTCCGGGTCATACTGGACATCGTTGACGATCCTGAGATCGACCGGATCCATGCCGAGAGCCTCGGCAAGCTCGTCCATGGCACATTCGAGCGCCAGCATGCCGACGGCTTCGCCCGGTGCGCGCATGGAGCCGCCCTTCGGCAGGTCAAGGACGGTCAACCGGGTCTCGACCCTCCGGTTCTCGCCGCCATAGAGGAGCTTGGTCTGCTCGGAAGCCGTCTCCGGCTCGCCGCCCTCCTGGTCGCCACTCCAGGTGCGGTGCCCGACCGCCGTCAGCCGTCCGTCCCTGTCCGCACCGAGCTGGATGTGCTGGATCGTCGCCGGGCGGTGTGTGGTATGGTTGTAGATCTGCGGCCGCGTCAGCGCGGTCTTCACCGGCCGGCCGAGTTTGATCGCCGCCATGCTCGAGAGAATCGGATCGGAATAGACTTCGAGCTTGGAGCCGAAGCCGCCGCCGATATAGGCAGAGACGACGCGAACCTTGTCCTCATCGAGACCCAGCGTATCGGCAATGCCGGCATGGGCCCAGTGAAGCACCTGGTGCGAGGTATAGACGGTGAGCTTGCCCCCTTCCCAGACCGCCATAGAGGCATGGGGCTCCATCATCGATTGCGACTGGTCGGGCGTGGTATAGGTCACGTCGACCTTCACCTCGGCCTCCGCAAAGGCCTTGTCGAAATTACCTGTCGCTGTGTCCGGCGCGGTCTTGGTGGGCTTGCCCTTGTCCTTCTCGTCCGCCAGCACGAAGGCGCCATCCTCCGTGCGGTAGGTCACGCGGATCAGGCGGGCCGCGGCGCGAGCCTCCTCGAAGGTCTCGGCAACGACGAAGGCGATGGCCTGTTCGTACTGCTTGATCTCCGGGCCCTGCAGCTGCGGCGCAGCGCGGCTGTTTTCCGGCTTGTGCTTCGGCGCGTTCTCATGCGTCAGCACCAGCAGCACGCCCGGCGCCTTTTCGGCAAGGCTGGCATCGATCGAGGCGATCCTGCCCTTGGCGATGGAAGAGCCCAGCAAGAAGCCATAGACGGCATTGTCTTCCGCGAGCTTGTACTCGTAGGCATACGGCGCGGTACCGGTTACCTTCTTCGGCCCATCGATGCGGGGATGCGGCTTTCCGAAGATCTTGCCCTGATCGGCGGGATTGGGGGGAGACGGCTTGTCGAACAGCATGGCGGTTCCTCACTTTCCCGAAGTCTGTGCGGCGTCCTTGAGGACGGCCTTGAGTGTGCGTTCCAGCAGCGGCAGCTTGAAGACGTTCTCGCCCGTCGGGCGAGCCCCATCGAGTGCGCGTGCGGCGATGACGGATGCGCCGCCTTCGGCTCTCGCCTCTCCACCAGCGGTCCAGGGACGGGGTGCTATGCCGCCAAAAGCATAGCGGCCTTCCCTGCCGTCCTCGTCCACGACAGCAGCGACGGAGACGAGCGCGAAGGCATAGGAGGCGCGGTCGCGCACCTTGCGATAGAAATGCACACCCTTCACCGGCTTTGGCAGCGTGACACCGGTGATGAGATCGCCGTGTTGGAGAACCGTCTCGATATGCGGCGTCTCGCCGGGCAGGCGGTAGAATTCATCCAGCGTCAGCGATTTCTCGCCGCCACGCGCGGACATCACGTTCACCCGCGCATCGAGCGCCCGGAGCGCCACGGCCATGTCGGAGGGATGCTGCGAGATGCAGTGATCGCTGGTGCCGACCACGGCCAGCGTGCGGCTGTGGCCTTCGAGCGCAGAGCAGCCGGAACCGGGATCGCGCTTGTTGCAGGGCTTCGAGGGGTCGTAGAAATAGGGACAGCGCGAGCGCTGAAGGAGATTTCCCGCCGTCGTCGCCTTGTTGCGCAGCTGACCGGAGGCCCCAGCCACCAGCGCACGCGTCAGCACGGCATAATCGCGCCGCACACGGACATCGGCTGCAAGATCCGTATTGCGCACCAGCGCGCCGATCTTCAGCCCGCCGTCCTCGGTCTCCTCGATCCGGTCGAGACCGAGGTGATTGATGTCGACCAGATGCCGCGGTGTCTCGATCTCGAGCTTCATGAGGTCGAGGAGATTGGTGCCGCCGGCGATGAACTTCGCCTCGGCATTCGCGGCGACGATACCCGCTGCCTGCTCCAGCGTTTCGGCGCGTTCATAGGTGAAGGATTTCATGCCTTGCCTCCTTCGCGGACGTCGCGGATTGCGGCGATGATGTTTGGATAGGCCGCGCAGCGACAGAGATTGCCACTCATCCGCTCGCGCACCTCCTCGTCGCTGAACTGCACGTCGCCAAGGTCCGGCGTGACATGGCTCGGGATGCCAGCCTCGATTTCCTCGATCACGGCGGCGGCGGAACAGATCTGTCCCGGCGTGCAGTAACCGCACTGGAAGGCATCGCGCTCGACGAAGGCCTGCTGCAGCGCATGCATGTGCTCCGGCGTGCCGAGACCCTCGATCGTCGTCACGTCCTCGCCCTCATGCATGACGGCGAGTGTCAGGCAGCTGTTGATCCGGCGTCCGTTGACATGGACGGTGCAGGCGCCGCACTGGCCATGGTCGCACCCCTTCTTGGTTCCCGTAAGCCCGAGGTGGTCGCGCAAGGCATCGAGCAGGGTTACCCTCGGATCGATGGTCAGATGTTCGTCCTTGCCATTGACGGTCAGGGTCACGGACATCCGGGGCGTGGCGGATGCGGTATCCTCGCTATTCATGGAGCGCTCCTTCGGTTCGAGGCGGTAGAACGACCGAGCGCGCCGTTTGATCCATTTATTTATTCGAAAGGGCGTGGAGGGACTGAGTTCCCCTGAAGAGTCGACTTCTTTTGGTCCGGCATCTGGACGTCGCCGAAACGCTGCCTATCTCCGGGTTTGATCACCATCTAAGCGAGCAGTAGAGCGTATTCCGGCACCCAGCCGGGGAATTGACGGGGACAATGACAGTTCAGGCCGAAGAAAAATTCGAACCGTGGCTCTACGTGGCACTCGGGCTGATGATGCTTGCGGCCTTTGCGTCGGATCTGATGCTGCCGCTCGGGACTGCCATCTGGGTGATCTATCTCCTGGCCATATCCCTGTCGTTCTTCACGACACGGCCGGCCATTCCGCTTGGTCTGGCACTCCTCTCGACCGTCCTCATCGTCGTCGGCTATTTTCTGGCGCCCCCCGGCGTGTCGCTGCAGCTTGCGCAGGTGAACCGCAGCCTCTGCATCGCCACCGGCTGGATCCTCGCGGCAACCGGAACCCTCTTCATTCGCGGCAAGCTGCAGATCCGCCGCCAGGAATGGCTGCAGCAGGGCGAAGTTGGCCTCTCCGCCCGCATTTCCGGAGAGCAGACCGTCGAGGCGCTCTCGGAGAACATCATCGGCTTCCTCGCGAACTACATGGGCGCCGCAAGCGCCGCGATCTTCGTCAACCGTGACGGCCGCTTCCAGAGGGCAGCGACCTATGGCGTTCCCGCCGATGCGCCGCTTCCGACGGAGATCGGTGTCGGCGACGGCCTCCTCGGCGAGGTCGCGCGAGATGGTGCGGTGCGGGCGCTAAGCGACGTGCCGGAGAATTACATCTATGTCGGTTCGTCCCTCGGCCGGGCTGTCCCGAAGCATGTGCTCATGTCGGCAGCGAAGGCCGACGACCTTATCAACGGCGTCATCGAGCTCGGCTTCGTGCGCCCGCTGGCGCCGCGCAAACAGCAGCTGCTCGAACTTGTGGCGCCCGCCATCGGCGTCGCGCTGCGCTCGGCGCAGTATCGCCTGACGCTCCGCAAGCTGCTCGAAGAAACCCAGCAGCAGGCGGCGGAACTTCGGGCGCAGGGCGAGGAGATGCGCGCCGCCAACGAAGAGCTCGAAGCGCAGAGCAAGGCGCTGCAGGACAGCCAGGCCCGGCTCGAACACCAGCAGGCGGAGCTCGAACAGACCAATGCGCAACTCGAAGCGCAGGCGCAGGAACTCGAAGCCCAGCGCGACGATCTGGCGAAGAGCCAGAAACTGCTGCAGCAGCAGGCCCGCGAGCTTGAACAGGGAAGCCGCTACAAGTCCGAATTCCTGTCCAACATGTCGCACGAGCTGCGCACGCCGCTGAACTCGCTGCTGATCCTCGCGCAGCTTCTGGCGGACAACAAGACCGGCAACCTGACCGCCGAACAGGTGAAGTTCGCGCGGACCATCAATTCCGCGGGCAATGATCTTCTCGTGCTGATCAATGATATCCTCGACATCTCCAAGATCGAGGCGGGCCAGGTGGAAGTTCAGGCTCTGCCGGTGACG
>CAMFHT010000034.1 GCA_945952245.1 uncultured Rhizobium sp.
ATCTCATCCACGGCCTCGGTTTCGTGCAGGTGGACAGCGTGCAGACGGTGGAGCGGGCGCATCACCAGATCCTCTTTTCCCGCAACCAGACCTATGACCGCGCGCATCTGTCCACGCTCCTCGAAAAGGAGCGGCTCCTCTTCGAGCACTGGACGCATGATGCCTCGATCATCCCGGCACGCTTCTTCCCCTATTGGAAGCACCGCTTCCGCCGCCGCGAACCGGTGATCCGCGAGCGTTGGCTGAAATGGCAGGGGGAGGGCTTCGACCGCGCCGCGGACGAGGTGCTTGCCCGCATCCGCGACACCGGCCCCGTGCTGTCCCGCGAGATGAAGGCCGAGCCGACGAAATCCACCGGCTGGTGGGACTGGCATCCCTCGAAGACCGCGCTCGAATTCCTCTGGCATACCGGCAAGCTGGCGATCGCAGGTCGGGAGGGCTTTCAAAAGATCTATGACCTGACCGAACGGGTGATCCCGGAGCCGCATCACTCGACCGAGGTGAGCGAGGCCGAGTTCATCGACTGGGCGGCGACGAGCGCACTCGAAAGGCTGGGTTTTGCCACATCGGGCGAAATCGCCGCCTTCTACGACATCATCTCGCCGGAAGAGGCGAAGCAGTGGGTGAGCGCCAATCGCGGGCGGCTGGAGGAGGTGCTGGTCGATCCGGTCGATGGCGGCAAGCCCAGACCGTCCCTTGCCCTTCTCGGCTTTTCGGAAAGGATCGCCGCGACGCCGGAACCGCCCGGCCGCGTGCGCGTGCTCAGCCCCTTCGACCCGCTGATCCGCGATCGCAACCGCTGCGAACGCCTGTTCGGCTTCCGCTATCGCATCGAGATCTTCGTGCCGGAGCCGAAGCGCGAATACGGCTATTACGTCTTTCCCCTGATGGAATCCGACCGCCTGATCGGCCGCATCGACATGAAGGCCGACCGCAAGCGCCAGACGTTGGACGTGAAGCGCCTCTGGCTCGAGCCGGGCGTAAAGGCCAGCGCCGGGAGGCTGGAGAAGCTGGACGCGGAGCTCAACCGGCTGGCACGGTTTACCGGGGTGGAGAGGGTTGAGTATCTTGAGGGATGGCGGGGGTAGGGCGTCATTGACCGGCGCATATTAGTTTCATATATTGAGATTGTAAAACCGATAGGCAAAGGCACAGGCTATGCAGACGCAGGCCGTTTCCCGATTTCTGGATGAGTTGCAGGACCGCGGCGGGCTGAAGGGCACTGATCTTGCGAACGTAACGGACGTGTCGAAGGCGACGGTTTCCCGTTGGAAATCCGGCGCCATGAAGCCGCACCCAAAGAACGAGCTCATTCTTTCGGATCTGCATTACATCGTCGGCCGTCTCAACGATTTCTATGAACCGGAAGACATCCGGACCTGGCTATATGCCCGGCACCCGCAGCTGAACGGGGAACGGGCCATCGATCTCATTCACCGGGGACGATCGATCGAAGTGCTGACCCTGCTTGACCGGCTCGATGCCGGTGCTTTTCTCTGATCCATGGCAGAGCCGCGCCGCGTCAGAGATCCTGCGCTGATCGATGCCCTTGATCGCCTGCCCAGATCCCGCTTCAGCGGCAAGGTCTGGCGAATTGTCAGGGAAGGGAGGGACCCTCTTCAGTGCAGCGCATCCGGAGGACGCTGGGACGACGGTTCCTTCGACGTGCTATACACGTCACTGGAACGCCAGGGCGCGCTCAACGAGATGCAATTCCACCTGGCGCGCGGACAACCGGTTTTTCCAACCAAGCTGCGGTTCCATCTGTTTGAAATTCAGGTCGACCTCAAGGAAGTGCTGAATTTTCCGGCGCTTTTCGACCTGGAGCACCTTGGCATCCAATCCGGCTTGTACGGCCAGGCGCTGTACGAGGAAAGGCGCAGCGAATATCCGCGCACCCAAGATATTGCAGAAGCCGCGCATTTCCTGGGCTGCGATGGAATCCTGGTTCCGAGCGCACGCCACGCCTGTCAGAATGCCGTGCTGTTCTGTGAGAATCTTGGGCGTGATGCCGTCTCGGTCCTAGCCGATCACGGGCTGATCGACTGGAAGGCGGTCATGGCTTCAGGCCGCGCCTGAAGCCAGTCCCCTCACAAAAGATCCGTCCCCGCGATCTCGATACCAAACCCTTCCAGCCCGACATAGTGGCGCTCGCGGGAGGCGAGGAGGCGGATCGAGGTGACGCCGAGGTCCTTCAGGATCTGGGCGCCGAGGCCGATTTCGAGCCATTCGCTTTCGCGGGCCTGCGCTTCGGAATGGCCTTCGCGGTCATGCTTGCCCTTGCGCGCGGTCTGCGAGGGGCCGACGCCGACCGAGCCTTCGCGGAGATAGACGATGACGCCGCGGCCCTTTTCGGCGATGCGCTGCATCACCGCGTCGATCTGGCGGTTCGCGCCGAAGACGTCGGTGCCGACGTTTTCGAGGTGCAGGCGCACCGGGATGTCCTGTCCGTCGCGGATGTCGCCGAAGACGATCGCCATGTGGTGCATGGGATCCCAGGGCAGGGAATAGGTATGCGCCATGGCGCGGCCATAGGGCGTTTCCACGGGGAAGCGCGCGCCTTCCTCGATCAGCGTTTCCTTGCGCTGGCGATAGGCGATGAGATCGGCAACCGAGACCTGCTTCAGGCCGTGCTTCACCGCGAAATCGGCAACCTGCGGGCCGCGCATGACGGTGCCGTCGTCGTTGACGAGCTCGCAGATCACGCCGACGGGCTCGAGATTGGCAAGCTTGCAGAGATCGACCGCGGCTTCCGTATGGCCGGAGCGCATCAGCACGCCGCCTTCGCGCGCAACCAGCGGGAAGATGTGGCCCGGACGGACGAAATCGGCAGGGCCGGCATTGGGGTTGGCGAGATTGCGGACGGTCGCGGTGCGGTCGTCGGCGGAAATGCCGGTCGTGGTGCCGAACTTGTAGTCGACGGAGACGGTGAAGGCGGTCGTGTGCGCGCTGTCGTTCTCGGCCACCATGGCCGAAAGGTTCATGCGCTTGGCGATCTCGCGCGGCATGGGGGTGCAGACGATGCCGGAGGTATAGCGCACGATGAAGGCCATCTTCTCCGGCGTGCAGTGCACGGCGGCCACGATCAGGTCGCCCTCGTTCTCGCGGCCATCGTCATCGGTGACGACGACGATCTCGCCGGCTTCGAAGGCGCGGATGGCGTCGACGACGCGCTTCTGGTCAAAGGCCATGGTGCTGTTCCTTATTTCAGCCGGCCGGTCTGGCCGCGGTCACGAAGATAATGATCGGCGATGATGCAGGCGAGCATGGCTTCGCCCACCGGCACGGCGCGGATGCCGACGCAGGGGTCGTGCCGGCCCTTGGTGCGCACGTTCACCTCCTCGCCATCCGCATTGATCGAGCGGCGCTCTGTGAGGATGGAGGAGGTGGGCTTGATCGCGAAGCGGGCGACGATGGGCATGCCCGAGGAGATGCCGCCCAGAATGCCGCCGGCATTGTTGGAGAGAAAGATCGGCTGGCCGTCATTGCCGATGCGCATCTCGTCGGCATTTTCCTCGCCGGTGATCTCGGCGGAGGCGAAGCCGTTGCCGATCTCCACACCCTTGACGGCGTTGATCGACATGAGGCCCGCGGCGATGTCCTGGTCGAGCTTGCCGTAGAGCGGTGCCCCGAGGCCGGCGGGCACGCCTTCCGCCACCACCTCGATGACGGCGCCGACGGAGGAGCCCGCCTTGCGGATGCCGTCGAGATAGTCTTCCCAGACGGGCACGATCTCCTTGTCCGGCGCAAAGAACGGGTTGTTGTTCACCTCGTCCCAGTTCCAGTTCGCGCGGTCGATCCTGTGCTTGCCGATCTGGATCAGGGCTGCGCGGATGGTGACGCCGGGAATGACCAGCCGGGCGATGCCGCCTGCCGCCACGCGCGCCGCCGTCTCGCGGGCGGAGGAGCGCCCGCCGCCGCGATAGTCGCGGATGCCGTATTTCGCATCATAGGTATAGTCCGCATGGCCCGGGCGGTACTGGCGGGCGATCTCGCCGTAATCCTTGGAGCGCTGGTCGGTGTTCTCGATCAGGAGCGAGATCGGCGTGCCTGTCGTGACGAAGGAGCCATCCTCCTGCGGCATCACGCCCGAGAGCACCTTGACGAGATCGTCCTCGCGGCGCTGCGTCACGAAGCGGTTCTGGCCGGGCTTGCGCCGGTCGAGCCAGACCTGCAGGTCGGCGAGGGTGAAGCGAAGTCCGGGCGGGCATCCATCCACCACCGCCCCCAGCGCCGGCCCATGGCTCTCGCCCCAGGTCGTGACGCGGAAGAGATGGCCGAATGTGTTATGCGACATGAACTGCACCGCCTGAACGCAGCCGGCACCGAGCGGACCGGCCTCATGGAATGATCGGTTTCTCATAATGCATGGCGCTTGCGGATGGGAAGCGGTTTTCGGGGGGAGGGGTGGGAAATGTGGCGCATGAGGTCGCGATGTTGGCTGGCGTTGCGCCCGCGGCCCCCTCACCCCCTGCCGGCACCTTCTCCCCGCCGGGGAGAAGAGACAAGCCGCGAGCTCACCGCGAGTCTCCTCTCCCCTAGGGGAGAGGGTCCGGCAGGGGGTGAGGGGGCCGCGGGCGCAACGCCAGCTCTCAATTGAATATCGACATCAAAGGCTAAGTGGCTCGGCTGGCGAATAGAGTAAGGCTACCCCGCCCGCCGCCAGGCCGCCTTGGTGCCGAACGTCCAGAACTCCTCGAACGGCAGGGGCTTGGCAAAGGCGTAGCCCTGGAGGATGTCGCAGCCGAGGTCGGCGAGGATGCGCGCGTGCTCCATGGTTTCGACACCCTCCGCAATCGTTTCCACGCCAAGCGAGCGGGCGATGTCGACGATGGCGCGCACCAGCGCCTTTTCCTGGGGCGAATCCACGATGGGCTGGACGAGCTGGCGGTCGATCTTGAGCCGCTTGGGCTTGAGGCGCAGCAGCGAGACGATCGAGGTGTGGCCGGTGCCGAAATCGTCGATCTCGATCTCGATGCCGAGTTCCTTCACCCGCTGGAGGTTCTGCGGCACCACTTCCGCGCTCTCGTCGAGGAAGATCGCTTCCACCAGTTCGAAGGCGATCTCCCCTTCACCGATGGGCAGGTCCTTGAGCGTCTCGTAGAGACCGGCATCGTGCAGGCGCTTGGCAGAGACGTTGACGGAGAGGCGCGGCACGTCGAGGCCGCGGGCAGCCCAGCGGTACTTGTCGCGCAGTGCCGTTTCCAGCACGATCCGGTCGAGCGTCTGGACGACGTTCAGCTCCTCGGCGATCTTCAGGAAGTGGTCGGGCGCGAGCACGCCCTTGGCCGGGTGGTTCCACCGCACGAGGGCTTCCGCGCCGGTCAGCTCGTAGGACCGGGCGTCGAACTGCGGCTGGTACCAGGTGGTGAACTCGCCGCGCTCGAGCCCGACGAGGATGTCGTCCGCCGTGCGCTTGCTGGTGATGATTTCCGCATGCAGGTCCTGCGTGAAGAACTGGTAGCAGTTGCGGCCCTCGTTCTTGGCGCGGTAGAGCGCGACATCAGCATTGATCAGCATCTTGCGCGCGTCGATGTTGCGGCCGCGGGCGGTCGCGATCCCGATCGAGACGCCGCAGCGGCAGGGGAAACCCTCGAAATCGACGGGATGGCGCATCTCGTCGATGATGCGCTGGGACAGGGCGGCAAGATCGTCCTCGGCGGTCGAGCCTTCCACCAGGATTACGAATTCGTCGCCGCCGATGCGGGCGACGAGATCGCCCTGGCGCACGTTGCGGCGCAGGATCTCCGATGCATTGACCAGCATGGCATCACCGGCGGCGTGGCCCAGCGTATCGTTGATCTGCTTGAAGCGGTCGAGGTCGAGATGCAGCACGGCAAAGCGGATCGCATCCTTCTGGCTGCGGCGCGACAGCTCCTCCAGCGCCAGATCGAGACGCCTGCGGTTGCCGATGCCGGTCAGCGGATCGTGCAGCGCGTTGTGCTCGATGCGCTCCTTGGCCTCCTGCAACTCGGCATTCTTGGCGTCGGCCTCGTCCTTGGCGGTCTTCAGAGCGACCGTCATCAGCGCGTCCTCGGTCATGTCGAAGGCCATGCCGACGATGTTGAAGCCGCCGTCCTTGTCGCGGTGGATCTGACCGACGAGCCGCACGTAGCGGCAATCACCCTTGCCGAGATCGACCCGGCAGATGACGGAGTCCTTGCCGTTGAAGGGCGCGAGCGAGGCGAAGGCCTCGCGGAAGGCCTGGCGGTCTTCCGGCAGAAGGCATTCCACCCACTGGCTGACGCTCAACGCATCGTCGCGGCCAGGGCGGTTGAAGAGCTGGTACATGCGCTCGTCCCAGAAGGCGGTGCCATCCGGCAGCGAGGCTTCCCAGATGCCGCAATTGTAACTGTCGAGCGCAAGGTCGAGCTTGCGGGACAGTTCCTCGAGCTCGCGTTCGCGGGCGGAAAGCTCGTCCAGCGCCAGTTCCAGCTCGGCATTCTTGATGTCGGTGTTTTCCTTGGCCACCCGCAGCGTATCCGTACGCTGCACGTCGTCGGTCACGTCCCAGACGATGCCGGCGGTGCGCGAGACGCTGCCGTCCTCGAAGTGCGAGCCGGCGGAGCGCAGGTGCCTGACGGTCCCATCCTCGCGGACGATCCGGTATTCCGTGCCGCGGCCGAGCTGGCCGGTCGAGGCGGAGAAGAAGTGCTCGACGGCCCGCTGCCGGTCCTCGGGATGCACGGCCTGCAGCCACTCCGCCACGGGCCGTGTCGCCTCCTCCTCGGGGAAACCATGCAGGGCGGCGGTCGTGGCATCGAAATAGAGCGAGCGCTGGTCGCCGGTCAGTTCCCAGACGCCGATGTTGGAGCTGTCGAGCGCCAGGTCGAGTCGCTGCGAAAGCGCGCTGAGTTCAGCCTCGCGGCTCTGCAGCCGCAGGATGATCCGGTTGCGCTCGGCCAGCAGCAGAAGCGCCAGCGTGATCGGGATCAGGATCATCGAGCCCAGGAAGATCAGCAGGAAGCGCAGCAGCAGCTGGTTGTGCGGCCTGCGGTCCCAGCCATCGGCGGGCGCAGCGCTGATTTCCCAGTGACCGCCCGGAAAGATGATCTCGCGCACGACGGGGTTCAGGTCCGTCAGTTCGCTGTCGCCAAAGAACGGGATCGCGCCCTTGCCCTGCGACATGTCGCGGATCGAGAAGCGCACCTCGTCACCGGGGTTTTCCCTGGCATTGCGGCGGGCAAGCAGCAGGTCGGTCTGGGCGTAGAAGACGTTTTCGTCGATCACGGCTTCGATCGCGCCCCAGGTCTTGGCGCCGAGCCGTGTCTTGATGACGATCGGATAGAGCACGACGAAGGCGCCACGCATGTCGTCGGTCAGAACGGGGCCGATGAAGCGCGGCTGGCGGGCTTCGGTCACGTTGGTGCCGAGCCAGGGCGTGCCGAACATTTGCCGGAGATCAGTGCCGGGACGCACGTCGCGGCTGGTCGAAGGCAGGACCGTATCGACCTTGAAATCGGGTGCGAGCGCCAGCGACACGAAATCCGGGTTCTGTTCCAGCAGGCTGTTGATCTGCGCCTGCACGAGCGGTCCGGAAACGCTGGGCTCTGCCTCGATCTGATTTGCGAGGTTTGCGACGGCGGCGATGTAGATCTCGATCTTCGACTGCACGCGGGCACGGATCAGCTGGGCATGGTTGTCGACCCGCGCCTGCAACTCCCGGCGGAAGAAGGTTGTGTTCTGATAGTCGACGAGGTAGCCGTTGACGCCGACCACGGCGGCGACCAGCGCGGCCGTAAGTGCGGTGGTGCGGGTGCTCGTCACCATTTCGCTGCCGATGCGCACCAATTTGTCGTAGATTTTCAAGACCACACCATACGCCGGAACACTGACGGCGATCATAGGGGCGGCCCGTTAATTCTATCTTGCAAATGCTAGTTTTGAGTTTTGTTTTAAATAGAAACACCCATGAATAGCCTATCAAAGGCTGTATTCATGATTCCTGACGCAAGGGGAGTTCAGCCAATCCGTGCAGAGGCACCATCCACCCAGTCCACCCGCCCTTCGAGCGGGTGGATGACGAGGATCTGGTCCTGGGGAATGCTGGCATCGGCGGCGGCATCGCCGGAATAGCCGCCGACGAGGCGCAGAACGCTGCGGATCACCCCGCCATGGCTGACGCAGACGGTGTCGCGGGTCACGGACTTCAACCAGGAGCCGACCCGCCAGGAAAGGATCTCATAGCTTTCCGCGTCTTGACCGGGCGGGATGAAATCCCACTTGCCGCGGGCGCGCGCCTTCAGCCGGTCCGGCCAGAGCACCTGCAGTTCGGACAGGGTGTGGCCTTCCCAGTCGCCGAAGTTCACCTCCACCAGCCGCTCGTCGGTGCGGTAGTCGGCGGGCGGCAGGCGCATGGCGGTGCGAATGCGCTCCATGGTCTCGCGGGTGCGGGAGAGGGGGCTCGACACATAGTCGAAATCACTGGCGGCCGCGCCGAGGATCTCGGCCAGCGCCTCGCCATTGCCGGAAGCCTGCGAGCGGCCGAGCGGGTTCAGCGGAATGTCCTTCTGACCCTGCATGCGCAGTTCGGCGTTCCAGTCGGTCTGCCCGTGTCGGATCATGTAGATAAGCACGGGCAGGTCCGTTTTCTCGTGTCAGTCCTTGGCGACGGAGATGTCCGGCGCATCCACGGCCTTCATGCCGACCGTGTGGTAGCCGCTGTCGACGTGGTGCACTTCGCCGGTGACGGCGGTCGAGAGGTCGGAGAGCAGGTAGAGGGCGGACTTGCCCACTTCCTCGATCGTGACCGTGCGCTTCAGCGGCGCATTGTACTCGTTCCACTTCAGGATATAGCGGAAGTCGCCGATGCCGGAGGCGGCCAGCGTCTTGATCGGGCCGGCGGAGACGGCGTTGACGCGGATACCGCGGTCGCCGAGATCGACGGCGAGATAACGGACGGAGGCTTCCAGAGCCGCCTTGGCAACGCCCATGACGTTGTAGTGCGGCATGACCTTTTCCGCACCGTAATAGGTGAGCGTGATCATCGAGCCGCCATCGTTCATGATCCGCTCGGCCGCCTTGGCAACCGCGGTGAAGGAGTAGACCGAAATGTCCATGGTGCGGGCGAAGTTGTCGCGCGACGTGTCGATGTACTTGCCGGTCAGCTCGTCCTTGTCGGAAAAGGCGATGGCATGGACCACGAAATCGATCTTGCCCCACTTCGCTTCCAGATTGGCGAAGACGGCCTCGATGGTCGCGGGATCGGTCACGTCACAATGGCCGGCCATGAACGCGTTCAGTTCGGCGGCCAGCGGTTCCACGCGCTTCTTCAGCGCATCGCCCTGCCAGGTCAGCGCAATCTCCGCGCCCGCATCGGCGCAGGCCTTGGCGATGCCCCATGCGATCGAACGGTTGTTTGCGACACCCATTATGATGCCGCGCTTGCCTGCCATAAGGCCAGATGCCTGAGCCATTCCCTGCTCCTTGAAATGTACGTGCCGTTGCCTATGGCATAGAGGTTCAAACGGTTCAAGGCGGCTGGATATCAACTGGTGTTTTGAATTGTTACAATCCCATGAAATCGGAAGGGGATTTGGGCGAGAGAGGCTGATTTGGCGTCTTTAACGGATGATGGGGCCGGATTTCACCAGACCATGGTGCGATGGATGCGAAAAAGCCCGACCGAAGCCGGGCTTTCGATATGAGTTCCGGGATGGATCCCTAAAGATAAAGCCCCTCGCGCATGGAACGCATGAGGTCGGTCACCTTGGCGTCGGGCTTTTCCCAGAGCAGGATGCGGATTTCGGCGACGAGGTCGCCGCGGCCGCCTTCGGGCTTCAGGAGGCCCTGGCCGGGGATGCGGATGACCTGGTCGGAACCGGACCACTGCGGCACTTCCACGTCCATGGGGCCGGTCGGAGTTTCCACCTTGGCGTTGCAGCCGAGCACGGCGTTTTCGAGCGAGACCGGAAGCGTGGTGTAGAGGTCGTGGCCGGCGACGCGGAAGAGGGCGGAGGGCTCGACCTTCAGCGTCACGACGGCATCGCCGCGGATCATGCCCGGTACCTTGTAGCCCTGGCCCTTCAGGCGCACGGTCTGGCCGTCCGTCGCGCCGGGGTCGAGCCGGAAACGCAGGTCTCGGCCTTCCGGCAGCGGCACGGTCACCCAGGCTTCCTTGAGAAGATCCTCGATGGAGACACGCGCTTCGGCAAACTGGTCGGGCGCCTTTTCCTGCTGCGGCGGCGTTCCGCCCGTCAGCCGGCGGATGAAGGCGGTAATCGCCTCCATGGCGGCAAGCGGAAGCGGACGGGAATTGGCACTGCCGCTCGGCGAACCGCTGCGTTCGGGTTCTGCACCGCCGGCGGCCCCGGAAGGTTCGCCCGAGACGGTGAACTGCGGCTGTGCGCCGAAGATGCGGTCGATGACGGCTTCAGGCGTTTCGGAGTTCGCCTCGCGGCCGCCTTCCTTCGCGCCCGGACCGGCCGAAGCGGATTGAGCCTGTGGCTGTTCCTGCGCCTGGGCAGACGCCTGAGCCTGCGGTTCGGCCTGCGCCTTCGCCTTGTCGTCCTGCTGCTGCGATTTCGCCTTTTCGGCGCGGTCGGCGGCGGCCTGCGCCTCTGCGGCCTTGCGCGCCTTCTCGGCCTCGGCGCGGGCGAGTTCTTCCATCACCTTGCGGGCATTTTCTTCCGCCGCCTTCTGGCGGGCTGCGGCCTCGCGCTGCGCATCGCGCTGCTGCTGGATGGTCGCTTCCTGCTTGCCCGAGCGAGACAGCATGTCGTAACGGCTGCGCTTCTTCGGGTCCCTCAGCACCTCGTAGGCTTCGCCTGCCTCGGCAAAGCGCTTGGCTGCATTGGGGTCGCTCCGGTTCTGGTCCGGGTGAATCTTCTTCGCCATGGAACGCCAGGCGGATTTGATCTCGTTGGCGTCCGCATCCCGCTTTACGCCCAGGACTGCATAGGGGTCACGCATGTTCTTCACCGATGACTATACGCCTCCTGGGCCAGAGGCCGGCAGGCGCTACGCAAAACAAAAATCATCTGCCGCGGGATCCCGGATCGGCGCCCGCAGCTCGTGCTAGACGGGAGGATGACAGGAACTTGCTAATCAGACGTTACGCCCGTTGAATTAAGCTTATGGAAAGGATTTTGTTCCCGGGCGCCTCGCTTTTTCGTCGCAGGCGCAGTGCAGTCAGCCGACTGATTCTTCTGCACAATCCGGCCAGGCGAGCATGACCGCAGCCACTTTCGCAAGAGCGGCATCTCTTAATGCAGCGTTAAGGCGAGTGGTGCCTGCGGGCTGACGATCGTCAGTTTTCTTCCTGGAAGGAGAGGAGCTGCCAGTTGCCGTTTTGCTCCATGCAGGTGCGGCCCATGAACTTGGCGATGCCCATGAAGGAATGGCGCGTGGTGCGGAACTGGCGGCAATGGGTGCCGTTGTCCTCGAGTTCCTGAACGGTGGTGATGACGCCGGCGCTGCCGGTGGAGGCATTGGCCCACGGAATGGGATTGGCGCCGATCTTGGCGACGTCGACCGAGGTCACCGCGTTCTTGACGGTCACTTCGTCGGAGATGGTCTCGGAGGTCTTCGTCTGGTTTGCAACCGTTGCGGTCGCGATCGAACGGTCTGGCTTGGAACTGCCCATGAGGTCGAGCCCGCTGCTGGTGCAGCCGCCGAGCACTCCGCCGAGGAGGGCGATCAGGCAGAAGCGGCAAAGCCTTGCGGCCGGCGCCGCGCCTACGCTTCCTGCGTCAAGATTTCGCCTAACTCTGTCTTCCACCGTGCATCCTGTCCGGGTAAGAAGTCGTAGGGTAACCGTTACGACATTCCTTAACAAAATCCGAGGCATTTGACCTATCATGAGTGCAAACGAGTTAACAACCCGTGACTTCACCGAAGAAAACGAGCCCTTTGCGCTGTTTTCGGAATGGCTTAGCGAAGCGGAGAAGACGGAGATCAACGACCCCAACGCGGTCGCGGTTGCGACGGTCGATGCCGACGGTCTGCCGAACGTGCGCATGGTGCTGCTCAAGGGGTTCGATACCTCCGGCTTTGTTTTCTATACCAATTTCGAGAGCCAAAAAGGGCAGGAAATCCTTGGCCAGAAGAAGGCCGCGATGTGCTTTCACTGGAAATCGCTGAGACGCCAGGTGCGCCTGCGCGGTCCGGTGGAGGTGGTGTCCGACGCGGAAGCGGACGAATACTATGCCTCGCGTCCCCGCGGCAGCCGCATCGGCGCCTGGGCGTCGAAGCAGTCGCGGGAGCTGGAAAGCCGATTCGCGCTGGAAAAGGCGGTTGCCGAATATACGGCGCGCTATCCCTTCGGCGAGATCCCCCGGCCGCCGCACTGGTCCGGCTTCCGTATTCGCCCCACGTCCATCGAGTTCTGGCATGATCGGCCTTTCCGTCTTCATGACCGGGTCGAATTCCGCCGCGACACGCCGGAAAGCCCGTGGTCCAAGGTGCGCATGTATCCTTGACCGGGGCTGTGTTCCCTAAATCCTGGGTTTAAACTTTCGCTCCGCCCCGCTTCGTCAAGGGGCGGAGCCGTCCGTTCAGCCAAAGATGCTTTCCAGAACGGGCAATCCCGCTATCGCCGCAGCCGCGATCAGGCTGTAGCAGACCGCGCGGAAAAGGCGCTCGCTTGCGAGACCGAAGAGGCGCGAGCCGGCATAGAGGCCGACCGAGAAGACCGGGGCGACCAGAAGCGCAAGGAATAGCGCCTGCCGGGTGATGAGGCCGTTCAGGCCATAGCTCGTGGCTGATATCATCGTCGAGATCGCAAAGAACAGGATGATGCTCGCGCGGATCGTCCGCCCCGGCATGTCGCGGCCGAGCAGATAGGCGACGACCGGCGGACCGCCGAGCTGTGCCGCGCCTGAGAACAGACCCGAGACGAAGCCGACGGCGAGCGTCAGCGTCGGATAGGCCTTTCCGCGGTACCGCCAGCCGGAAACCAGCAGCAGAAGCAGCGAGAGCACCATTCCCGAGATCATCCAGCGCAGGGTGACGGGCGCGATGTGCACCAGAAGCGCCGTGCCGAGCGGCACGCCGAACAGCGCGCCCGCGGCCATCAGCGCCGGATCACGCCGCTCTGCGGTCCTCACCGCATCCGGGATCAGGCTCAAAGCCACCACGCCATCCGCGACCAGCAGCACGGCCGAGGCAAGCTTCGGCTCCGTCACGATCGACACCAGCGGAATGAAGATCAGCGCACCCCCGAACCCCGAAAATCCCCGGGCCAGCCCGGCGATCAGGGCCGTGCCGAGAATGAAGGCAAGCGCGCCCGGTGACAGGCCGGCGGGCATAAGGGTTTCAAGCGGGGAGAGCATGCGCGGGCTCGCAGGAATGGGCAGATAGGGTTGTGACCGGTTGTAGAGAGCCACTTGAGCAAGGGCAATGGCACGAATATATTCGAAATCAATTGAATGACGATGGAAATTGATTTATATGTCAATTCATGAGATGTTGCGACGACTGGAGGGGGACGGGAAGCTGGTGCGCTTTCACGAGCCCACGCGCTTTCCGGAGCAGAGAATGCTTTACATCTCATTGGATTTGGTCCGGCAGTTGCGCGATCCCAGATCGAGCGTTCGTTTCTTTGGCCAGGCCATCCCAATGCAGGCCATGTTCGAGCACTGGGCCGGGGGCGGCGAGATCATGGTGCGGCTCGGGGGAAGATCCGGAGATGCTGAACTGGCGAGACTGGAGCCGCCACCGGAAGAGATCTGGGAACTACGCGTCACACGTTGCGCGCCGCAGGTGCGGATCTTCTGCCGGTTTGCGGCGAGGGACACACTCGTAGCCCTTACTGCGTGGAACAGAGATCAGTTGGGTGGCGTCAACAGGAGCAGGAACAGGCCGGGCAAATCCTGGCCGGAGGCTATGTATGGTTGTCTATCGGAATGGAACAGGCTTTTCCGAGGAGCAGATGCCTTTCGAGGAAGGGCCATCGGCGACTACGTCTCAACGAATTGTACTGGACCGGAATAATCCGTTTGATTTCAACAAGCGCGAGATGGCCGAACTCAATGTTGTCCGCGCTCAATTCGAAGCCTACTACGCCATCCTCGCGCTCTGGCGGCGGCGGCATGCGGAGGGGATGAGCAAGAAGGATCTGGCCGACAGGCTGGAGCGGGATCCGGCCTGGGTGTCGCGCGCGCTGGCCGGCCCGAAGAACTGGACCATGCGCACGCTGGGGGAGCTCGCAGAGGCGCTCGGCGCGCGCGTGGAGATCAAGGTCAGCGCCGTCGAGGATCTCGTCTCGGCGCTGGAGGCCGAGACGGCGGCAAAAGAGGCAAAAGAGGCAAAAGAGGCGAAAGAGGCGAAAGAGGAATGAGCCTCAGGCCTTCGTGCCGCCGACGGTGATCTGGTCCATCCTCAGATGCGGCTGGCCGACGCCGACGGGCACCCACTGGCCGGCCTTGCCGCAATTGCCGATGCCGGTATCGAGCCGGGAATCATTGCCGATCATGGTCACGCGCTTCATGGCATCGGGCCCGTTGCCGATCAGCATGGCGCCTTTCACCGGCGCACCGATCTTGCCGTCCTCGATCATGTAGGCTTCGGTGCAGCCGAAGACGAATTTTCCAGATGTGATGTCCACCTGTCCGCCGCCGAAGGAGACGGCATAGATGCCTTTCTTCACGGAAGCGATGATTTCTTCCGGCGTCCTGTCGCCGGAAAGCATGTAGGTGTTCGTCATGCGCGGCATGGGCTGGTGGGCATAGCCCTGGCGGCGGCCGTTGCCGGTCGGCTTCATGCCCATGAGGCGGGCGTTCTGCCGGTCCTGCATGTAGCCGACGAGCCGGCCATTCTCGATCAGCACGTTATAGGCAGACGGCGTGCCCTCGTCATCGACGGAGAGCGAGCCGCGGCGGGCGTCGATCGTGCCGTCGTCCACCACCGTCACACCCGGTGCCGCGACCATTTCGCCGAGCAGGCCGGAGAAGGCGGATGTCTTCTTGCGGTTGAAGTCGCCTTCGAGCCCGTGTCCCACCGCCTCGTGCAGCATCACGCCCGGCCAGCCGCTCCCGAGCACCACGTCCATGGTGCCCGCGGGCGCCTCGATGGCCTCGAGGTTCACGAGCGCCTGGCGCAGCGCCTCGTCCGCACCCTTGCGCCAGCCCTCGTCGCTGAGGAAGCTCTCGAAGCCGACGCGGCCGCCGACGCCGTAGGAGCCGCTTTCCTGGCGGTCGCCGCTACCCGCCACGACAGAAACGTTCAGCCGGGTCATGGGGCGGATGTCACGCACGCGGTGCCCGTCGGCGCGGATGATCTCGACCACCTGCCAGGAGGCGGCGATGGACGCCGTGACCTGCCGCACCTTCGGGTCCCTGCCGCGCAGGTAGGCATCGATCTCGCCGAGCAGCTTGGCCTTGTCCTCGAAGGAGGGGCTGCCGATCGGATTTTCCTCGCCATAGAGCTTGCGGTTGGTGCGGGCAGGGGGCTCCGCATAGATGCCGGAATGGCCGCGCGCGACGGCACCCGCCGCATCGGCGGCGCGGCGAAGCGCCGAAACCGTCATCTCGCCGGAATGGGCATAGCCCACCGCTTCCCCCGCCACCGCACGCAGGCCAAAGCCCTGGTCGGTGGAAAAATTGCCGCCCTTCAGGCGTCCGTTGTCGAAGGTCAGCGCCTCCGACTGGCTCTGCTCCAGATAGAGCTCGCCGTCATCAGCCCCTCCCAGCGCTTGCGCCACGACCCGCGTCACGGTCGCATCATCGGCATCGAAGAGGGAGAGGAGATCGGACGGGGCGGTGGACATGGAGGCTTCCTTGGGGAGAGGGCAGAAACGGAAAGGCGGCCTCACCGGCCGCGCTCGACGTCATTCTTATATAGGGAGGCAGGCCGGGCGATGACAACCGGCAGGGCGCGCTCTCACGGCAGCGCGTCGTAACCGGCGGCGAAACCCTTGAGGTCGACCGGGATGCCGATGCCGTCCTGTTCGAGCGACTCGTGGACGATGAAGGTGGCCACCTGGCCGCTGCGGAGCGTCTTCAGGAGGTCGTCCTCCAGCGTCACCTCGGCATAGCAGCCATCGGCGAAGCAGCGGGCGAAATAGGCGTGGCCGAGGTCCTTGCCGTCGACGTTGAGGCCGAGGCCGCCCTTGGGAGGGAGCAGCAGCACGCCGAGGGGCGCGAGCACGCGGAGAATCTTCGCCTTGCGGTCGGCGGTCTTCAGCACCACGACGGAAAGGCCGAGTTCCGGGCGATCCTCCGACAGAACGTTCTGCATCAGCACGCATTGTTCCGTGGCGGCGCCGGCCGGCTTGTCGCAGACGACGGACCAGGCGTCATGGGTGGATTTCACCGTTCCCATCTGGCCGGCGGGCGGCGCTGCGGGGGAGGCGGGTGCAGCGGCTGCCGGTGCGGCAGGCTGGGCGGCAGCAGGCGCCGGCTGTTTCGCGGTCTCGCCGGCGGCCATTGCCGGCACGCTTATGCTTGCAACCAGACCCGCGAGGAGGCACACTCTGGAGAAGGGCCGGGCGAGATCGAGAAAGCCCATGAGAAACCTCTGTTCTATCGAATCACTCCCGCTATTGATGAAGCCGGAGCCGGGAAATGGAAAGGGCATCCCCCATCAATCGCCCTCCATTCCAGTCCAAAACGGCCAAAATGGGACGGCGTGGCTGGAAGGGGCGTCGAAAGGGCCGTTCCGGGCTAGAGAAAAAGGCCCGCTGCTTGCGCAAGGCTGTTGATAGCGCTCGTGAAATTGTTTTTGCGCAAAAATGCCGCACGGAGCGGCGTTCACGGCTGTTGCGGTATGCTGGAAACTATGGTTTGAAGCAGCGGATAGCATTGCATTCCGCGTTTCGGTTTGATTCAGATCAAACGCATGAGGGAGATCAAGTTGTGATTAACAAGGCTAATGCGGTACTGGCGTCGCTCGCCACGCTGCTTCTTGCTTCCGGCGCCCATGCCGACCAACCCAAACCTTGGCAGGTGGATCTGCAGGACGCCGCGAGCCCCGTCATGCACGATATCCGCTGGTTCGAGCACTATACGCTGTGGTTCATCGTTCCGATCACGCTGTTCGTGCTCCTGCTTCTCGTCGTCGTGGTCATGCGCTTCCGCGCTGCGGCGAACCCGGTTCCGTCCAAGACCAGCCACAACACCCTGATTGAGATCGTCTGGACCGTGGGGCCGGTTCTGGTGCTTCTCTTCCTCGCCATTCCCTCGTTCAACCTGCTCAGCAAGGAACTCGTGCTGCCGGAAAAGCCTGACGTCACCGTCAAGGCGACCGCCACGCAGTGGCAGTGGAACTACGAATACCAGATGGAGACGCCCGTCGGTTTCGACAGCTATCTCCTCAAGGATGGCGATCGTGAGGCAGCCGGCAAGACCGATCTCGCCCGTTATCCTCGCCTGCTCGCCGTCGACAACGAGCTCGTCGTTCCCGTCGGCAAGAACATCCGCATGCTCGTGACCGCTGCGCCGACCGACGTGATCCATTCCTTCGCCATGCCCTCCATGGGCGTGAAGATCGACGCCATCCCGGGCCGCCTGAACGAAACCTGGTTCGTCGCCGAGAAGGAAGGCCTCTACTATGGCCAGTGTTCCGAGCTCTGCGGCAAGGACCACGCGTTCATGCCGATAGCGATCCGCGTTGTCTCCGAAGACAAGTACAAGACCTGGCTCGCCGCCGCCGGCAGCGACCTGACCAAGGCGAACAAGGACCTGATGGCCGCCACCGATGCGCCGGCCACGGTCAATGTCGCCGAAAACACCGCACAGTAAACAAGGAGTGAGGAACAATGGCTGGACCATCCGCTCACGACCATCACGCCCACGCTGCGCATGACGCGCACGGGCATGACGATCACCACGCCCATGTCCCGGGCTTCTTCGCACGCTGGTTCTTCTCCACGAACCACAAGGACATCGGTACCCTCTACCTGATCTTCGCGATCATCGCCGGCATCATCGGCGGCATCCTGTCCATCCTGATGCGCATGGAGCTTCAGGAGCCGGGCATCCAGATCTTCCACGGCCTGGCCCACATGGTCTACGGCTTCGAAGGTGACGCTGCCATCGACGGCGGCAAGCACATGTACAACGTGTTCACGACGGCGCACGCCCTCATCATGATCTTCTTCATGGTGATGCCGGCGCTCATCGGCGGCTTCGCCAACTGGATGATCCCGATCATGATCGGCGCGCCGGACATGGCCTTCCCGCGCA